>JAFAFN010000583.1 GCA_023423475.1 Actinomycetes bacterium
GAACAGCGCGACCGAACGCACCCGGGACCAGGTCGAGCAGATCGGCGACTGACGCCACGCACGGAGCAGTCACTCCGACGCACGGAGCAGTCACTCCGACGCACGGAGCGGGGCGCCGGGCTCCTGAGCACCGTGCTCGGCGTCGGGGTGGTGATGACGTTGCTCGGCGTCACCATCAACGTGGCCGTCGGACTCTGGACCCGGAACATGGTGGACGCCGTCGCCTACGACGCAGCGCGCGACGTGGCGACATCTCCGGCCGACGCCGACCCTGTGGCGATCCAGGCCGCAGCGATCGACCGGGCGACCGCCGCGCTCGGAACCTATGGCCGGCGCGTCCGGTTCGACTTCGAATCGAGCATGGACGGTGATGTCGTCGTGCTGCGGGTCCGAGCGCCGGCGAACAACCTGTTGCCGTCGATGATCACCGGCGGCTCCGTCCTCGGCGCGACCGATCACCGCGTCGTGGTCCGTCGAGAAGCGACGTGAGCGAGCGACGTCCCGCGCATCGCGGCCAGCGCGGTGCGGTGGGCGGCCTCGAAGCACTCGTCATCGGGTTCCTGGTGCTCTTCGGCGGCCTCGGCCTGATCGTCAACGCCTGGTCGGTCGTCGAGACACGCACGGCGCTCGATGCAGCGGCGCGGGAGTACCTGCGTTCGTACACCGAGCAGTCGAGCGCCGGCGAAGCCGAGCAGGCGGGTGAACGCGCCGCCCGCGACGTGCTGCGACGACGGGGTACGCCCCTGCATCAGCTCCGCCTCACTCCGCCGGATCCGACCACGTTCGGGCCCTGCGCCCGGGCCACCGTGACGCTCGCCGTCGATGTCCCCGAGCTGCGCGTGCCCTTCATCGCCGCGCTCGGCCCATCATCGGTGCAGGTCACCGCCAGCGAGCTCGTCGACGCCCACCGCGAGCTGGTCGCCGGGAACGGGCACGATCTGGACAGGACGCTCTGCGGTGGGTGACCTGACGGTGCGATGCGACACTCGGCCTGCCCTTCGCCCGCGCCGCCGTGGGGGCCATCACGCGCGTGGGGAACGCGGCACGGCGCTCATGTTGGTCCCTGCGCTGTTCCTGATCGTGATGGCACTCGCGGGGCTCGCGATCGACAGCTCAGTGCTGCACTCCGCCCACCGCAGCGTGCACCGATCCGTCTCGGGCGCAGCGGACGACGCAGCGGCGATGATCGATGAACGCCACCTTCAGATGACCGGCGAGCTCAGGATCGATCCCGAGCGGGCGAGTCGGGTCGCCGCCGCGCAGATGCTCGCTGCTTCGCTGCCCGGCGAGCTCGTCGCGCTGCAGACACAGGTGGATCCGGGCGGCGAACGCCTGACCGTGACCGCCACGGTCATCGTCGAACGCATCTTCGTGCCCGACACCCCGGCCAGCGACGGTGCTCCCCGATTGGTGGTCTCCTCGAGCGCACGGATCGCCCCATGACCGACGACCGCTCGGCCGAGCACCGTCCGATCGGCCGAGGCATGTGGCCCGAGGACCTGCAGATCACGCTCGACCCGCCCCCTGGGTGGGCGACGGATGACGACCACCTCTCGGGGCGACGACCGCCGCGGCGGGCGGGCGAGCACGTCGTGAAGTCGGCTTCGGGCAGGGACCGGTCGAGGCTTCGTCACGAAGCGGATCTCCTGGGGCGACTCGAGGGAGCGAGCGTCGTCGAGCTGGTGGAGCTGCGCGAGCTCGATGAGCAGACCGAGCTCGTGACCGTCGACGCCGGCTCACGGAGCCTGGCAGATCTCGACCTCGGGACCGCCGAGCTGTCACTGCGGGCCTTGCAGCGCGCCGTCGAATCGATCGCCGATCTCCACCGCCGTGGCTGGACCCACGGCGCGGTCTGCGGCGAGCACGCCGTGGTCAACGCCCGGGGATCGGTGCGACTCTGCTCACTCGGCACCGCTCGGCCGATCGGCACGGGGTCGACCGAGGTCGACGACGACCTCCGAGGACTGCTCGCCATCGTCGAGGGCGTCGCTGCGGCAACCCCTGACGTCCGCGGCGTCACCGACCGGCTCCACGCCCGCTCCCGGGCACGTGCGCTCCGACACCTGGCGACGACGGCGCGGGCTCGACTCGCTGGCGGCGAGCTGGACGCGGGGCAGCTCGCCACCTCGTTGCGCGAGCTGCGCCGCCGGTCCGCAGGCGACGGTCTCCGTCCGTCACGCCGCGCCGTCGCGATCGTGCTCGCCGCCATGGCCATCGCCACGCTGATCTGGTGGACGTGGTTCGACCGATCGGTTCCGGACACGGCCCAGGTGTCGACCACGTCCGCTCCGTCGAGTCCGGCGAGCACCATGACGGCCGTCGACCGGTCGTCGTGCATCGGAGCACGGGTCGACGTCGACGGCGACGGCTGCGACGACGACGTGCACGTCGACGGCGAGGTCGTCGAGGTGGCCGGCTCGAGGTATGCCCTCGGCATCGCCGGCGACGTCGCTGCGGTCGGCGACTGGAACTGCGACGGCCTGGCCACCGCGCGCCTGTTGCGCATCACGACCGGCGAGGTCTTCGAGTTCCCGAACTGGGCGACATCGGATGCCGACGAGTCGGGAGAACTGATCGGCGTCGTCGACGGCGCCCTGGGGGCCGTCCGTGGCGACGACCCCGACGAGATCGGGTGCGACGTCTTCTACGTCGTCGGACCCGACGGCACGAAGGAACGCCTGTGACCCTGCACCGCACGACCCACCGTCCTCCGCTCCTGCGACCGTTCGCCGGACTCGGCGCCACGGTCACCGCCATGGTGGTGCTGTGGCGATCCGGGAACGAGCAGCGGGACCGGCCGGTGCCCTCGGACCCTCGGCGTTGGGCGGAGTGGGCGACGGGCCAGGATGCCCTCGACGTCGCGACCCAGGCAGCACGAGTGCTCACGGTCCTGCTGCTCGCCTATCTCGCCGTCGTCGCGCTCGCCCACCTCGTCGCGGCCGTGGCTCCACGTCGGGGAACCATCGGGTTGGCCCGGCTGGTGACACCCAGGTTCCTGGCGGGAAGCCTCGCGGGACTCGTCGCGCTCAGCGGCGCGTCCTCGGTCGGCGCGTCGATGACCCCAGGACGAGCCGCCGACCCGTCCCCCGGTGGGACGAATCCGCCGGTGATGCGGCTGCTCGACGAACTGGCCCCCTCGACGTCGACGACGACGGCAACACCGCCAGCCGTCGAGACGTCGGCGCCAGCTCCCCCTCCGACGGTCACTCCACCGACGGTCACTCCGACCGTCGGAGTGCCGAGCGACGCAGGTCCGGAGCTCGCGCCAATGCCACCCGATGTTCGCGGTCCGGCGCCAGCGGCCGTTCCGGTCGCAACGCCAGATCGTCACTCGATCCACGTCGTCGCGGTGGGCGAGCACCTGTGGTCGATCGCCGAACGTGTGCTCGTCGACCGCGGGGCGACCACCAACGACCCCGAGGTCGCTGCGTACTGGGCTCGGCTCATCGACGCGAACCGCCACCAACTCCGCGACCCGAACCTCATCCTGCCGGGCCAGCACCTCGACCTACCGACCTGAGTCGGGCGTGCTGAACAGGCTGAGGACTTGACCCATCAATACGGGCCATGGTGTTCAACCCACCTCGGTATCCGAGCCACGCACGACGGCCAGGTCGTGGCGGCACAAACCATTGCACTCGCCATTCAATCGAGCATGTGGGTATGGTGACCGACGGAAGGGATGCTGGCCTCGAGCCGGTGATGAGCTGGGAGATTGTGAACATGAGTGGACCTCGCGTGCTCGCTCGCTCGAGCGCCGTTGCTGTCGTAATGCTGCTGGTCGCAGCGGTGGTGGGGAGCTCGGCGGCTTCCGCGGCGCCGCCGAGCATCACCGTCAAGGGCGCCCTCTACTGCGAGAACGGTCAGCCTCTCCAGGGTGTCTGGGTCGAGTCGACGGGTGGTGGAAGCCGATGGGGAACGGTGTCCGTCGGAGGCACCGCCGCTGCTGGTACTTACTCTGCGGTCGTGCGGGCGGGGCGGATCAAGCTCCACGTCGGGTGCGGCAAGAACCCGGATGGCACCTGGTTGTCGAACAATCGGACTCCGTACCAGGCGGTCTCCAAGAGCTCGATGCTGTCTGCCGCCTGCATCGAGGCCGCCGGCCCTGCAGCAGAGCGGTGCTCCTGGTGGGGAGCGACCACTTTCGTTGCGATGCCGTTCCAAGGGGCAGTCGACAGATTCCGCGTGTCCACACCCGGTTCACATGAGCTCTACTCCGCTGAAGGCGACTGGTCCACCGACATCTATGGGCTCACCGACAAGAACGGGAGGCTCATCCCTGCAGCCGTCCGACCTCGGATCATCTCCCCCATGCTCTCGGTGCCAACGACGCTCAGAATCAACCGTGTATGGACTGGGGCGGCAGGCAAGGGCGTCGTCGTTGATGTGTTCCGGGGCAACACAAGGATCGGTTCCGTCTCGTACGCCCACCTCGATCGTGTCCCGGCGTTCCGGCCCGGACAGGTCATCAACACATCGACGGTCCTCGGCTACCTGAGGCAATGGACATTTGTGCCGGGCGTCTGGATGGTCGACCACCCTTCGGAGGTTCACACCCACATCGAGGTTGGCACTGTCGGCGCCCCCAGGGCCTGCGCCCACCCGCAGTCAACTGCTACGAAGCGCGACGGACGAGTGATCGGAAAGATCCGACCGGGCGTAAACGCAACCTGCTGACAAGACACGAGCGTCGGTCACCAGCTACTCATGGACGGCCGCTGGTCTACAGCAGACCCGTGTGGGCCACGTGCGATGAGCAAGGCACGAACTCTCCGAATGATACCGAGGGCAGTCCACAACTCACCGACCTCGCCGGGAGAACACTGGACTCACGCCAGTGGCTAGCGCCCGACCGCGGGGCGACCACCAACGATCCCGAGGTCGCTGCGTACTGGGCTCGGCTCATCGTCGCGAACCGCCACCAACTCCGCGACCCGAACCTCATACTGCCGGGCGTGCACCTGGTCCTCCCCGCCTGAGCAGCGGCAGCGTCGCCCCGGAACCGGCACGCGGGGTCGACGGACAGCGGGCCACCGTCGACTAAGAACGAGCCGTGAGCGAGGAATCCGACCAGCTGCCCGACGACCACGACCCGGTGGAGGACGAGATCCTCGATGAGGGCGACGGCGACGGATCGGGCCACGACGGTACTGGTGGGGACCCGCGACGCAAGTGGTTGATCGTCGGTGCGGTCGCCCTGGTCGCGCTGCTCGGCCTCGTCCTGGCACTCGTGCTCGGGGGCGGAGGCGACGACAAGGACACCGTCGATCCGTCGACGACCACGACCGCCCGTGACGTCCCGACCCGAGTGCTGCCTGCCGACCAGGCCGAGATCGCGACGGTCAAGGACTCGATCGACCTGATCGACGTCTTCGCCGAAGCACCCGAGGGCTGGAACGACTCCACCGAAGCGGTCCGCATCGACGACGCGGCGGTCGAGCTCGGCGAGCAGGGCCCGAAGGCGGACGGACCGCTGCCCACGATCGACGAGCCGATCATGGGCCGCTACGCGGTCGAAGGCGGCTGGGAGTTCTCGAACCCGGGCCCCTACCTGCCGCCACAGCCGATGACGTTCCTGATCGTCGAGCGGCGTGACGACTGGGCGAAGGTCCTGATGCCGCTGCGCCCGAACCACACCGAGGGCTACATCCGCCTCTCCGACGTCGACGTCACCACGACCGAGTACCGCATCGAGATCACGCTCTCGGACACGACGCTGAAGGCCTACGACGGTGACGAGGTCATCGCCGCCACGAAGGTCGTCATCGGCACGCCGTTCTCGCAGACCCCGACCGGGCTCTTCTACGTGACCGACATGGTCCCCTACGAGAACCCCGACGGTGCGTACGGCCCCATCGCCTTGGCCACCAACGGCTACAGCGAGTGGATGGACGAGTTCGACACCGGTGTCCCGGTCGTCGCGATGCACGGCACGAACCGGCCCGACCAGGTCGGCCAGCAGCTCTCGAACGGCTGCATCCGTGTCCCCAACGACATCATCGAGAGGCTCGCCGAGACCGTCCCCCAGGGCACCCCGGTCCTCATCACGCCCTGATCCGGACGTCGATGGGCGTCAGCCCAGGCGGAGGCCCATCTCCTCGAGGCGCACCTCGGCACTCTCTTCGCTGACACCGAGGATGCAGGCGATGGCACGCATGTCGTCACGACGGATCGTGAGCACACGGCCGTTGAAGTCCTGGCGCTGCACCTGGATCATGCGGAGGTAGCG
>JAFAFN010000438.1 GCA_023423475.1 Actinomycetes bacterium
CCCCCTGGTCGACGGCCCACTGGGTGCTGTGCCACTTGGCGTACGGCGACGCGAGCGGCCGGTTGCCCGGCCCCGCGTCCCGCAGGAACTCGACCGAGCGCGGCTCGGGGAAGGCAGCGAGCGGCCAGGAGCCGGCCACCTGGTTCAGGCGGTGCCACAGCCCTGCGATCTCGTCGAGGTGATCATCGGCACGCTGGCCCTCCGCAGCGCGCAGCGCCTGCTCGATGCAGGCGTACTGCTCGACGGGCGCCCAGATGCCGGCGTCGATCTCGGCGGTGGCCATCAACTCGCCCTGGGGCCACCACTGCTCGTCAGGCGCCGTGCCCTCGGGCTGGCTGGTGACCTTCGCCGTTCCTCCGGCGCGGGTCGTGGCGAGCTCGGATGCCTTGGCCTCGGCCCCGACGACCAGCGCGGCGTCGATCTCGCCGCGGGCGATGCGCTGCAACGCCACCCGGATCGGGGTGTGCTGGGGGACTCCGACCTCGACGCGGATCGTGGCGGCCTGCGTCGCACCGATCCGATCGGCGACGAGTCGCGCCGGATCGGGGTAGGTCCAGTTGCCCTCGGGGACGGCGATCGTGGCGATGCGGCCGGTCAGCTCGCCGGCGCGCCGACCGGCGGCGTCGCGCAGTGCCGCCTCGGCGGCCTCGACCATGAGGTCGACGGCCTCGAGGTCGGACTCCGGTGCCGGCCGCTGCGCGGTCGCGACCCCGACCAGGACCGGGGTGAGCTCGTCGGGCACGGAGGCGGCGGGGGTCTCGGACGCTGGTCGCTGGGGCACCGGGGGGACCGTAGCGTCGGGCGCACGTGGTTGACTCACGGTCGTGACGCCGACCCACGAACCCGAGCTGCTCGCCCCCGTCGACCTGTGCACTCCCGACGGTGCCCGCCTCGCCCCGACCGCTCGCGGCTGGTCACGTCACCCCCTGCATCGTGCGAACCTGCGCGGACGGCGGTTCCGCACGAAGAAGTGGGACTACTGGGCGATCCTGGCGGGTGACCTCGCCGTCGGGCTGGTCTACGCGGACGTCGGCTACCTGGGCCTCGCGTCGATCTGGTGGGGAGACCTGACCACGGGCCGGACCGGTGGACGCGACCTGGCGGTGCCCCTCGGCGGCCGGCTGCAGCTGCCCGCCGAGCCCGGTACTGCGCCGCTGGTGATCGATTCGAAGCATCTGAAGATGCGCCTCGAGGACCTGTCGTCGTCGGTGGTCGGGCCGGCGACTCGACTGCGGGTCGAGTGGGACGAGCCCGCGCCGCGCGGCGCCCGGGGCGACGAGGGCGAGCTCGACGTGCTGGTGTCGAAGCCCGACGGTCACGAGTCGCTCAGCGTCGTGATCCCGTGGAGCGAGACGACCTTCCAGTTCACGACGAAGGACAACGCACGACCGGCGGCAGGGTCGCTCGAGGTCGGATCGAGCCGCTGGGACATCGGCCGGGACGGCGACGCCTGGGGAGTGCTCGACGTCGGGCGGGGCCGATGGCCCTACTCGACCACCTGGAACTGGGGTGCCGGCAGCGGCCGGTCCACCGATGGCCGCGTCGTCGGGGTCCAGCTGGGAGCGAAGTGGACCGAGGGCACCGGGTTCACCGAGAACGCGGTCAACGTCGGCGGACGCCTCGTGAAGATCGGCAGGGAGATGACCTGGGACTACGACTGGGACGAGCCGATGCGCCCGTGGCGTGTGCTCGACGACGCGGCGCCCGTCGCCGAGCGGTCCGTCGACCTGGTGCTCACCCCTCGCCTCGACAAGCACGGACGGACCGATGCCGGCGCGTTGCGCACCGAGGTCCACCAGGTGTTCGGCACGTGGACCGGCACGGTGCGCGACGACCAGGGCGCCGAGGTCCGCGTCGAGGGCATCCAGGGCTTCGCCGAGGAGTCGCGCAACCGCTGGTGAGCGCTCGCGGACGGCGCAACCCGCATCGTGTCGGTCGGGGCAGGTTCGCCGAGGCATTCTCCAGTCGGGTCGACGTGGTGCCGATCCAACGGGGATGCGTCGCACGCTGATCATCTGCTCGATCCTCGCGGCCGGCCTCGTCGCCGCCGCATGTCAACCCGCCCCTCCGCCCCGTCCGGCGACGAGTGAGCTCGGGCCGGTGATGGCGGGCGACCGCTACACCGCGGCCGAGATGGGCGAGTGGTTCCGCTCCAAGCACATCTCCGGGGCGAAGCTGACCGTCGCCGAGGTCACCCAGCTCGCGCAGCTCTTCATCGACGAGGGGCGGGCCGAGGGCGTGACCGGCGACCTCGCGTTCATCCAGGCGGTGCTCGAGACCGGCTGGTTCCGGTTCTCCACCCGCATGCCGGTGCACCACAACAACTTCTCGGGCATCGGCGCGGTGGACAGCGGCAGCTCGTCGGCCGCGTTCCCGTCACGCCGCATCGGCGTGCGTGCCCAGATCCAGCACCTCCGGGCGTACTCCGACCCGACGGTGCGCGTGGCCACGCTGCACCACCCGCTGGTCGACCCTCGGTTCCACCTGGTGTCGCCGAAGGGCAAGGCGCCGCAGTGGACGCAGTACGGCAGGGGTATCTGGGCGACCGACCCGGACTACGCGGGCAAGCTGGCACGCCTGCACGCCGACCTGCGGGCCTTCGCACTCGCCCGCCGCTGAACGCCGTCACCGACCTGACGCTCGCCCCGGCCGTTCGTCTCGGGGCGTCATCGGCCCTGCGACGTCTCGGCTAGACCTCGGACATGGCCTCCGAACCTGTCGGGACATCCGGCGCCACCGAACGTGACTTCCCCGACTTCGCCGTCGCGTGTGGCGAGGAGTCCTCGGACCCATTGGTGCTCCACGAGCTCGTCGTCGTGCGCGTCGACGAGCTCGGCGCGAGCGACCACCTGGCCCGGCTCGACGAGGACCTGTCGGACGTGGCGTCGCTCGGCGTGAGGTGGTGGCGCTACGGCATGCCCTGGCAGCGGACCGAGGTCGCGCCGGGCGAGTACGACTGGACCCTGTGGGACCGGGCGCTCGACGCCGCGGCGCGCGCCGGGCTCGTCCCGATCGTCGACCTGTGCCACTTCGGGCTGCCGGACCACCTCGGCGGCTTCTGCTCGCCGGAGTGGGTGCCGTCGTTCGAGCGCTACGTCGCCGCCTTCCTGGATCGCTATCGCGAGCCGATGTTCTTCACGCCGGTGAACGAACCGATGATCACCGCGATGTGCTCGGGCTTCCTCGGCTTCTGGAACGACCGACGCGCCTCGCGTGCCGACTACATGACCGCCCTCGCGCATGTGACGCTCGCGAACCTGACGGCGGTCGAGCAGATCCGCGCGGATCGTGATGGCTGGTGGATCGGGGCCGAGGGGTTCGGCTGCCACGTCGCCGCGACCGAGGACGACATCGCCTCGGCCGACGAGGCGCGCGCGCTCGAGCAGCTCGTGTGGGACCTGCACTTCGGGATCGAGCCCAGGGAGTCGGTCGCCGATGTGGCCGACGTGGTCGATCCGTCGGTGCTCGCCTCGATCGACGCGCTCGCCGGGCGCGCCACCAAGGTCGTCGCGGGGCACGATCTGTACCCGGTGAGCGTCGCGCTGCACGGCGACCGACCCGGTGAGCTCAGCGGGGTGCCGCTCAGCGCCGAGGAGCGGATCGCGGCCTACGACGTCGAGGCGAGGGCATGGTACGAGCGCTACCGGCGGCCGTTCTGGGTGGCCGAGACCTCCAAC
>JAFAFN010000002.1 GCA_023423475.1 Actinomycetes bacterium
GGCCGAGCATCACATCGGGGTCCAACACCACCGGGAACGCCTCCGCGGGCAGCCCTCGGATCCACTTGGGGTCGACCGACAACTCCACCAGCGACTCCCCCGGCGCCGTCACCCGCGAACGAGCCAACGGTGCCGCGACCTCGTCGCCGACGAACTGGGCGTCGCTGCCCGACAACACCGCGAGTGACCCGAACCGCATCTCCTCCGCGACGTCACCGCGCACACTCAACGTGGAGAGCGCACCCGCAGGGCGTTCCGCCCGGGCCGCGTACCGAGTATCGACGTGCTCCTTCACCGGATCCGCAGACCGGCGACCCGCGTCCACCGAATCCGACAACACCTCCGACACGACCTTCTCCGGAACCGGCACCTCGGTCGAGTCACCGATCGCCTGCTCAGGCGCCGGCAACGCCCACGCAGCGTCGAGCTCCGCGCCCGACACCGCGAACGACACCGCACCCGCCCCCGCTGGCGCTGCGGTGTACACGACATCCTCGGACAACCCCGTCGAGCGCACCGTGTAACGCAGGTCCACACCCGGCCACACCTGCCGGTACCACACCACCGAATCGTCATCCCGGTCGACCTCGGCCGACACCACCGCTCGAGGAGCGACACCATCGAGTGTCACCGGACGCGACGACACCTGCCGACCAGACGGCAACTCGATCCTCACACCCTCACTCGAGGACCCGAAGAACACCCCGAAGCTGTTCTCCACTGCGCCCAGACCACCGTCGAGCTCGACCACCGACGTGTCGATCAACTCGAACTCGCCGCCACCCGCATCGAAGGCCACCGGATCCGGTGACACCCGCACCTCCAACAGGCCATCGGAACGGCGGAACGCCTGCGAGAACTCCGTGCGCTCCTCGACCACCTCGTCGCCGACCGTCGCCTCTGGGTCCAACACCCCATCGCCGACAACCTCCGCGCGATCAGCCTCGTCACCTTCCGGAACCGGCGGCGCCGTCACCGGCGGGGCGAACACCTCGGACTCCAACCCCGGCACCTCACCAGCGGAGTCATACCCGCTCGACTGGTCGCCCCTGAGCGACTGGCTCACCACCACCGCAGCCGCAGCCACATCCGTCACCGGCGCCGCCACGAACGCCAACCCACCCAACAACATCCCGAGCGCACCAACTCGACGACGACGGTTCACCACGGCCCCTCTCACAAGGCGATCGAATTCGGCGGTCCCGCCGCCGGGCATTCGTAGCAACAGCAACCCGACCACGGGAGCGGAATCCGGCTCAATCTGTGAGCCCTCGCGACTCAGCAAGAGTCGCTGCTTGCGCAATAGTGATTCCTTGGGCCGCGCGGATGCGACTCTCGTCGAGCGATTGCATCCGGCTTCGTTGTAACGCGCGGCGATGCTCGGACCAAGTACCCACGGATGCATGCGTACGCGGAGGAAATCGAGCGAACACCCCGCACCGACCGACAGCTGCAGATCGTGGTCGGGAACCGGATGCTGGCGACAGCGCTCACCGAGATCGCCCGCCGCAAGGGGTGGTCGACGGTCGCCGGTGGCGACTCGTCGGTGTTGGTGACCGACGCCGTCGCCGCCCGCACCGGCGACGTGGCTGCCGGTGGATCGACGGTGCTGGTCTGCGAACCGACGGCCTTCGATGCTCGGATCGCGATCGACGCCGTCGCAGAGCTGATCGTCGTCGCCGTCGTGCTCAGCGACGAGCCAGACGATCTGGCACTCGCGCTGGATGCGGTCGCCGACGATCGCGGGACCATCCCGGGTCGCGTCCTGCGGCTCGCCGGCGAGATGCCGGTGCTGAGCGAGCGGCAGTCCGCGGTGCTCGCTGCGGTGGTGCACGGCTCGACGAACACCGAGATCTCACGGGACCTCCCCATGTCCTTGGCCACGGTGAAGCGTGAGGTCGCCGTGCTGTACCAAGCGTTGTCGGCGGTCACTCGGCCGGCGCTGATCGCCGAGGCGTCGCGCCTCGGCGTGCGGCCGTCGGTCGGCTGGCTCAGCGTTTGAGCCGAGCGAGGCCTTCACCTGAACCGACACGCTCCGACATGGTGAGCCTTCCAGCTACATCGGAGGTTCGAGGTGCGCGTGAAGACGATGTCGGTCATGGCTGCTGCAACGGTCCTGGCGACGGCGGCGGGACAGGGTCCCGCTGCCGCGTCGACGTCCGAGGAGACCGAGGAGCACTGCCTCCTCGAGGTCATCGGGCAGGAGCCCGACGGCGAGTACATCACGGCCGAGCCGGTCTGCTACCCGACACTCGGTGAGGTCCTGGACGACCTGGGGATCGACGTCGATGCACTCGACGACACCGGCGCAGCGGGTCGAGCTGCTCGGGCCATGGCGGCATCGTCGGCGCTCGGGACCCACTTCGCCGACGCGGGACGCACCGGCTCGTCGATCACGATCTCCGGGGCGGACTGTGGCGGCGGCTACGTCAACCTCTCCGCCGGATGGGTGGACCGCATCTCCTCGACGCGGAACTACTGCCCGACCGTCGTGTTCTGGACGGGGTTCGACAAGTCCGGCAGCAACGAGATCACCTCGACCAGCTCGATCAATCTGGGCCCGTTGAACAACCTCTCTCGGAGCATCGGTTACGGCTCGTGAGCGACCTCCGGACCGAGCCGCCGCCACTCACCTCACGCCGCGTCACGCTTCGCCCACTGCTTCCGTCCGACGGCGAGTGGTTCTACTCGCTGGTGTGCGGCCCCGCCGGTGAGCAGTGGCGCTACCGCGGACGCACACCAGCCCACGACATGGTGGCGGCCGACATGTGGCGCGGCGTCTTCGCCCAGTTCGTCGTCACCGACGTACGCACCGGGGAGCGATGCGGGGTGGTCGGCCTCTACAACGTCGCACTCGAAGCCGGACGTGCACACCTGTTCGTCCTGTCGGCACCCGGCCACTCCGCGACCTCGCTCGAGGCAGCCGGCCTGCTGTGCTCGTGGGGATTCGGGCACCACGGGTTCGAGCGCATCTTCATCGAGACCGCAGAGTTCAACCTGCAGCGGTTCGCGTCCCTCGCGGATGTCGCCACGGTCGAAGGTCGGCTCCGGAACTACGAGTGGTGGAAGGGTCGCTACTGGGACCAGTTCATCCTCTCGATCACACCGAACCAGTTCGAGGAGCGATTCGGGGAGACGCTTCGGCGCCGAGCGCACGACACACTCCATCGAGGGGCCGAGCCTGACGATCTCTTCGAGCTGGTCGACGAGATCTGGCCGCTCGACTCACTCGGCATGGTCGAGGTGCTCGACCTGCTCGAGGACATCACCGGGGCGCCGGTCGACGTCGCATGGTTGGACGGCGCGGACGACTCCGGGCCGAAGCAGTGGTCATCCGCCGTCCTCGAAGGGGTGCGCGCCCGTCAGCAACGTGGCAGTTGAGCCAAACCGCCGGGCCGCCCGTCGGGTCCCGGCGCGTCGAGCGAGGACGCGACGACTCGGACCACGACCGTCCCGGTGGGCCAGTGCACCACGTAGCGGCAGCGGTTCGAGACGATGTCGTCGATCACCTGCTCCTCGCTGCGCGGCGACCATGGCGCCACGACGGACGCGAGCGCGGCCACCGTGCCATCGGCTCGACGCCGAGCCCGGTACACCGCTCGCTCGATCACGCTCAGCAGCCCTCGGGCGGCGCCGTCGCGGAGTAGAAG
>JAFAFN010000048.1 GCA_023423475.1 Actinomycetes bacterium
GGATGACACCAGCACGACCTGGTCGCCCCGTGCGCGCAGCGCGGCGATCTCGGCCGCGGCCTTCGCCAGGCCCGCACGGTCGATGACACCGTGCTCGTCGGTCAGGCTCGAGGTGCCGAGCTTGACGACCACCCTCATCAGTCGGCCTCGTCGAACGGCTGGACCTCGAGCTCGTCGTCGGACTCGAAGTCGAAGCTCAGCGTGGCGATGTGCACGGTGTCGCCGTTGCGGGCGCCCGCACGCGCGAGTGCCTTGTCGACGCCGAGGCGGTTGAGGCGGGCCCTGGCCTCGTCCATGGCCTCGGGGTTCGTGAGGTCGTTGAGGCGGACGGCTCTGGCGGCCTCTCGGCCGAGCACCTCGAAGCTGCCGTCGTCGTTGCGCGCGATGCGGACGCCTTCGGGCACGGGACGCAGGGTGACGAAGCCCTCGGGTTCGGGGTCGAGCGCACGCACCGCCTCGACAGCGGAGCGCAACGCCCCGAGCAGCTGGGGGATCCCGGTACCGGTGACCGCAGAGATCGGCAGACCATCGAAGTGCTCGAGCGTCGACTCGTCCGCGAGGTCGGCGCGGGAGCCGACCCGCACACGAGGTCGCTCGAGCAGGTCCGGCCGGTAGTCGGCGAGCTCACGCAGCAGGATCCCCTCCTGCTCGTCGGGGTCGAGCTCGGCGAAGGGGGACAGGTCGCACAGGATGACGAGCACGCGGGCCCGCTCGATGTGGCGGAGGAACTGGTGTCCGAGCCCCTTGCCCTCTGCCGCCCCCTCGATCAGGCCGGGGATGTCGGCCACCACCATCTCGAAGGGCATGCCGCCGTCGTCGAGACGCACGACGCCGAGGTTCGGCACCAGGGTCGTGAAGGGGTAGTCGGCGATCTTCGGGTGCGCCGCGGAGATCCGCGAGATGAGCGTCGACTTGCCCACGTTGGGGAAGCCCACGAGCGCGACGTCGGCCATGAGCTTGAGCTCGAGCCAGATCCAACGCTCCTCGCCGTACTCGCCCTGCTCCGCGAAGCCCGGGGCACGCCGCTTGTTCGACAGGAATCTGGCGTTGCCCTTGCCGCCGATCCCGCCGGCCGCAGCGAGCCAGCGGTCGCCGTCGTCGGAGAGGTCCGCGAGCACGAGTCCGTCGCGGTCCTTGACGACCGTGCCGACCGGGACGTGCACCAGCAGATCGGTGGATCCTGCGCCGTGCTTCTTCTTGCCCGAGCCGTGTGCGCCGCTCGCCGCCTTGCGGTGGGGGTGGTCGCGGAACGCGATCAGCGAGGCGACGTTGCGGTCCGCGACGAGCCAGACGTCCCCGCCGTTGCCGCCGTCGCCGCCATCGGGACCGCCCCGCTCGACGTGGGCCTCTCGGCGGAACGACACGCAGCCCGCGCCGCCGTCACCACCCTTGACGTTGAGACCACACTCGTCGACGAATTCAGACACGGTGACCAAGGATACGGGTGATCGGCCGGCACGAGGATGTCCCTCCCCGGTCCTACGATCTCGGCCATGAGCACCGAGATCGACCAGGAGCGGGCGCGCCGCTGGGCCGACACCATGGGCGGCATCCAGGTGGCCGACCCCGACGCGGATCCGTCCGCGTCGGTGCGTCGGGCACACGGCGCCTTCGCCACCGAGCTCGGACCCGCGCCGGTGGCCGGACGAGCAGCTCGGGAAGAGCTCCAGGACGCCACCATGGCCCTCGGAGCCACACGGGCCACGGGCGCCGGCACCCGGCACCGCACCGAGGCCCCCGACGCCGAGCGCACCTGCTTCGAGCGCGACCGGGACCGCATCCTGCACTCGAGCGCGTTCCGGCGGCTCGCCGGCAAGACGCAGGTCTTCGTGTTCCCCGACGACCACCAGCGCACCCGGCTCACCCACGCACTCGAGGTCGCCCAGGTCGCGACCGCCATCGCCCGCGCGATCGGTGTCAACGTCGCGCTGACCGAGGCGATCGCGCTCGGCCACGACTGCGGCCACGGGCCCGGCGGCCACGCCAGCGAGGACGCGTTCTCGCCCTACGTCGACGGCGGCTACGACCACGCCGTCTGGGGCGCCGACCAGGTGCTCGCGCCGCTCAACCTCTGCCTCGAGACACTCGACGGCATCCGCAACCACTCGTGGTCCCGCCCGGCACCCTTGACACCCGAGGGAGAGGTCGTCGCCTGGGCAGACCGCATCGCCTACGTCTGCCACGACTTCGAGGACGCCGAGCAGGCCGGCATCGTCGGCGCGGACGACCTCCCGGATGTCGTGCTGGCCCGATGCGGGTCACGTCGCAGCGGTCAGCTGCACGCCTTCATCGCCGCCGTGGTCGACGCTGTCCGCCGGACCGGCCAGATCTCGATGACCGAGCCATACGCCGAGGCCCTCGCCGAGTTCCGCCGCTTCAACTACGAGCGCATCTACATGCGGACCGAGTCCGTCGCCCAGTCCGAGTCGGTGATCGTGGTGCTGCGTGCACTCGTCGAGCTGCACGGCTCGTCGCCGCAGCTGGTCCCCCGCGCCGACTCCCACGA
>JAFAFN010000089.1 GCA_023423475.1 Actinomycetes bacterium
ACGAAGATCATCTGGATCTGACCGAGCGCCTCGGTCAGCATCGGACGCTGGTCGCCGAGGCGGTCTCCGACGCCCTCGAGCACCGACCGGAACGCCTCGATGGCCGTCGCGGCCTCGCCGAAGGACGGGGGCTCGGTCTCGAGGTAGATGGTGGCCAGGTCGAGGAACCGGATCATGTGGTTGCTGATCATCTCCGAGGCGGGCGTCGCGCCGATCTCACGACGGACGCGCATCATCTCCTCGAGCTCCGCGGCGAGCTGCTGGCGCTCCTCCGGGCTGAGCGCATCGATGTCGACGCCGAGCGCCTCGGCGGCCGCACGCAACGGGTCGGAGCTGTCCGGCGCAGGTGCGTCCTGCGCCGGGGTGACCGGTCGTTCGCCGTCGGGGGTCCACAGTGAGCTCAATGTCGGTCTCCAGATGAGGCCAGGGCCGATGCTGGTCCCGGGCGGGCAGGCTGTTACAGTAGCTGCCACAACTGACCAAGCGGGCTCCCGCCCCTCCTGTCCACGCCGCCCTCGATCCATCGGGATCGGCCCATGTGCGCCAGGATCCTTCCGTCACCCGGCTCGCCGGTGGGCGTCAGCGGGTGCCTCGGCATCCGCTCGTCTCGTTTTCGCAGCGGTTCCCGGACGGAGCGATCCGACCGGCCTGGCGTTGTCACAGAGTACGGACGCGATCCCTGCAGAAAGGACGTGATGTTGAGGAGTGATCGGCTATAGCAGCTTCACCAGGTGACGAGACCAGGGTCAACGACCGGATCCGCGCACGCGAGGTCCGACTGATCGACCCCGACGGACAGCAGTTGGGCATCAAGGCGCTGCCCGAGGCCCAGTCCATCGCACGGTCGTTCGAGCTCGACCTCGTCGAGGTCGCGCCCGACGCGAACCCTCCGGTCTGCAAGATCATGAACTTCACGAAGTTCAAGTACGAGGAGCAGCAGCGGGCCAAGGAGTCCCGCAAGAAGGCGACCAACATCGTGGTCAAGGAGATGAAGTACCGCCCGAAGATCGGCGGCGGCGACTTCGACACCAAGACCCGCAAGGTCGCCCAGTTCCTCGGCGAAGGTCACAAGGTCAAGATCACGATCATGTTCCGGGGCCGAGAGATGCAGCATCCCGAGCTGGGTCGCCGCATCCTCGACCGGGTGGCCGAAGAGGTCGCCGAGGTGGGCAAGGTCGAGATCATGCCCAAGCAGGACGGCCGCAACATGACCATGGTGCTCGGGCCCGACAAGAAGGCCCAGGCAGAGAAGGCGAAGAAGGCGACCACCGAGGAAGCGGCCCCGGCGGCGCCCGCCGATGCGGCACCGACACCCGAACCCAAACCGGCGGCACCCGCGCCAGCACCCGCACCTGCGGCAGCGCCCGCCACCGAGGCCTGACCGACACCACGTCGCCAACTCTCACACATCCGCCATCCGACGGTCTGCGTCCGACGACGACCGCCACACCACGAGGAACAGCCATGCCCAAGATGAAGACACGCTCCGGCGCCAAGAAGCGGTACAAGGTGACCGGCACCGGCAAACTCACCCGCCGCAAGGCGAACCTGAACCACATCCTCGGGAAGAAGTCGGCGAAGCGGAAGCGCTCCCTGACCGGCGACTTCGAGCTCTCGAAGGGCGACGACCGTCGCGCTCGCAAGCAGCTCGGCATCTGACACTCACCACTGACGAAAGGAGCACACCATGGCACGCGTCAAGGGTGGAGTTCACGCGAAGAAGAAGCGCCGCGCCGTACTGGGCAAGGCGAAGGGCTACTACGGCAACCGGAGCCGCACGTTCCGCGCCGCGAACGAGGCGGTCATGCACGCAGGGCAGTACGCCTTCCGTGACCGCCGTGCCCGCAAGGGCGAGATGCGCAAGCTCTGGATCCAGCGCATCAACGCGGCCTGCCGCATCCACGGCATGAGCTACAGCCGGTTCATCAACGGCCTGAAGCTCGCCGGCATCGAGGTCGACCGCAAGGTCCTCGCCGACCTCGCGGTGCATGACGACGCGGCGTTCGGCGCGCTGGTCAAGGCCGCCGAGGCAGCCCTGGCATCGGCGCCCTCGCCCGAGCCGACCGCCGTCGGAGCCGAGAGCTGAGCGCTCTCAGCCCCACGAACCCGGAACTGCAACGGCTGCGGCGCCTCTCGAGGCGCCGCAGCGTGCGTTCCGACGAGGGTGTCTACCTCGTCGACGGGCCCGTCCTGATCGCCGAGGCGATCGCGGCGGGCGTCGAGATCGAGACCGTCTACGTCGAACCGGATGCCCTCGATCACCCCACGGTGTGGTCGGCGCGCGACGCCGGCCTGCGGATCCGCGACACCACCGGCGGCGCACTCGCGAAGGTGCTCGACCTCGATGCCCCCCAGCACATGGTCGCCGTGGCGGCGCAGCGTCGATCGACCTTCGCCGAGCTGATCGATTCGTCCCTGCTCGCCGCCCGACCGGTGCTGGTGCTGGCCGGGCTGGCCGATCCGGGCAACGTCGGCACGCTGGTGCGCGTCGCCGAGGCGGCGGGCTGCGCGGGTGTCGTGCTCGGCCCCGGCACCGCGGACGTCCACAACCCGAAGACCGTGCGGGCGACCGCGGGTGCGTTGTTCCGAGTGCCCCTCGCTCCCGTCGACGATCTGCCCGCCGCGCTGCACGAGCTCGTCGGTGCGGGCCTGACCGTGGTCGCCACCGTCGGGGGCACCGCCGCACCCGCACCCGAGTCGGTCGACCTGACCGGCGCGGTCGCCGTGGTCATCGGCAACGAGGCCCACGGCATCGACGCGGACGTGCTCGAGGCATGTGACGCCACGGTGCGGATCCCGATGGATGGCGCGGTCGAGTCGTTGAACGCCGGGGTCGCCGGCGCGGTGGTGCTCTTCGACGCCGCCCGTCAGCGCCGGGCCCTGCCGGTCGCCCCTGTTCACACGGAATTGGACGGCCACACGGAATCGGACGGCCACACGGAATCGGATGACCACACGGGCTCGGCGGTGGGCAACAATGTCGATCCCGGCGATTCACGAGGAACAGGAGAGTTCGGCGATGGGTGACGACACTGGCGGGCGCGGCACGCCGCCGATCGACGACCTCGTCGAGCTGGCGACCACCGCGGTCGGCTCGATCACCGATCTCGAGGAGCTGCGGGGGATCGAAGCCGACTTCCTCGGCAAGAAGTCGGCGCTGAGCGCAGCGAAGGCGTCGATGCGTGACATGGACCCCGAGCAGCGCAAGGCGCACGGCGCCGCGATGAACCGCGTGCGCGGCGAGCTCGAGTCGCTGTTCCTCGCTCGCCGGACCGAGCTCGAGCAGGACGCACGGCGCGCCAGACTCGCCGCGGAGCGACTGGATCTGACCGAGGCGCTCGGCACCGCCCGTGTCGGCCACGCCCACGTGATCACCCAGACCTGGCAGCGCCTCGAGGACGTGTTCTGCGGCATGGGCTTCACCGTGGCGGACGGGCCGGAGGTCGAGACCGACTGGTTCAACTTCGAAGCGCTGAACCTGCCGCCGGAGCACCCGGCGCGGTCGCTGTGGGACACGCTGTACCTCGACCCGGACGGCCTCGACGGCGTGGGAGCGGAGCAGCTGGTGCTGCGCACGCACACGTCGCCGGTGCAGGTGCGTTCCATGCTGCGAGCCGTGCGCGAGGGGTCAGGGCCTCCCATCTACGTCGTGTGTCCCGGCCGTGTGTACCGCCGCGACACCGCGGACGCGACGCACCTGCCGGTCTTCCACCAGATCGAGGGGCTGGTGATCGACCGAGGCATCACCATGGGTGACCTGGCGGGCACCATCGAGTCGTTCGTGAAGGCCTACTTCGGTGATGAAATGACCAGCCGGCTCCGTCCGTCGTACTTCCCGTTCACCGAGCCCTCCGCCGAGTTCGACATCTCGGACCGCTCGGGCCGGTGGCTCGAGGTGGGTGGCTGCGGCATGGTGCACCCGAACGTGCTGCGCGCCGGAGGGCTCGACCCCGAGGAGTGGT
>JAFAFN010000128.1 GCA_023423475.1 Actinomycetes bacterium
CCACCCGCGCCATTCCGTCGCATCGGTCGCGAACTCACGAATCGTGCCGTGCAGCCTCGACTCGACCAACGCGATGACCTCGTCGCGTCCGGCGACGTGCGAGTACAGCGTCGCCGGAGAGATTCCGAGGTCCTCGGCCAACCCCAGCATCGTGAAGGAATCCAAGCCGAGCCGAACCGCCGCATCCACGATGCTCTCCCGACCGACCTTCGGCGGCCGGCCACGACGCGCCTGCGGAGCGCTACGACCTCCCATCTCCATGGTGATCGACTATATCCGAATTGTGATTCGGAAATGCTGGTCCTTCCCCGATCACGCGAGGACCAGGGTTCGCGACCGCGGTGTCAGGTTCCCGGGGAAACCGGTGCGGGCTCCCAGCCGTGGTCGCGCGCGAGCTTGTTGAGGCGCACCCGGCCGTCGGGGCGACCGGTCAGGGCGGCCAGGACGAGATAGTCAGGACCGGCCGGCCGAAGTCGTTCACCAGTTGCCGAGCGCGATGGCCGGCGCACTGACCGATGTGGACCGACCGAGCGCCTGGTGCGCCACGCGTAGGTTCGGCCCACATGCGCGATGCCGGGGAGCTGCTGAGAGGCGGGATCGGGGATCTTCGGGTCGTGAGTGATGCCGGTTCACCGCAAGTGGCCACGCCGGCGTGCTTCGGCGACGGCGCCGGTGCGGGTGACGACGCCGAGCTTGGCGAAGAGGCTGGCGAGGTGGGTCTTGACCGTGGCCTGGCTGATGTAGAGATCGCGGGCGATGGTGGCGTTGTCGTGGCCGTCGGCCACCGCGGCGAGAACCTCCAGTTCTCGTGGCGAGGGGACATCGGGGTTGCGCTTCGATCTGGTCACGACTCTGGCGGCTACCCGGGGATCGAGCGGCTGGTGGCCGGCAGCGACGGCTCGAACCGCGCTGATCAGGTCAGCTTCGGGCGCATCCTTGAGGACGTATCCGGCGGCACCGCCCTCGAGTGCTGCATCGATGTCGATGTCGTTGTCGTAGACGGTGACGACGAGCACGCGCGGGCGGGTCTGGGATCGTTGGACCTGGCGCAGCACGTCGAGGCCACTCGGCCCGGTTCCGAGATGGACGTCGAGTACCACGACGTCGGGTTCGAGGTCGGCGATCGTGGCGACCGCGGTGTCGTGATCGTGGGCGTCCCCCACGATCACGATGTCCTCTGCTGCGTCGAGCACCGTGCGAAGTCCTGCACGCACGACGGGGTGGTCGTCGACGACCACGATGCGGATCATGGTGCCGTTCCTGAAACCGGTGGGAGCGGGATCGTTGCGTTGATGGTCGAGCCCTGGCCCGGCTCGGAGTCGATGTTGAGCGTTCCGCCGAGCTGTTGGGCCCGGCGGTGCATGCTGGTGAGCCCGAATCCCCGGCCTTCGACGGCATCCGCATCGAACCCGACACCGTCATCGACGATGTCGAGGCTCACCGTCGAGGGCTGGTAGGTGAGGGTGATGACGACCCGGTGAGCCGTTGCGTGGCGACGTGCGTTGGCCAGTGCTTCTTGGGCTATCCGCAGGAGGGCGCCTTCGATCCCGATGGGAAGGCCCTCATCATCTCCATCGAAGCGGATATCGATGACCGGGGAACCGGGCGGAGGCTCGGCGACAGCCAGCAGCGCCAACGCTGAACGGAGCGTGCGATCGTCGAGCTCGACGGGGGCCATGGCGCCCATGAGGCGCCGAGCGGCGTCGATGCCGGTACGGCCGAGCTCCTCGATGTGGTCGACCTCGGCGGCCGTGGCGGACGCATCCTCGACGTCCAGTGCTCGGCGGGCCCGCCGAGCGGCCATCACCACGGAGGTGAAGCCCTGGGCCAGGGTGTCGTGGATCTCGCCGGTGAGCCGCTCGCGTTCTTCTCTCGCCCCAGCTGCGAGGTTCGCGCGGGCCAGGTCGTCACGGGTGGCGAGGAGCTCGTCGAGGAGTCGTTGGCGCTCAGCGGTCTCGGCGGCGGCGACGCGGCCGACGCCGACCAGCGCGCCGGCCGCCGCCGCTCCGACCAGCGGACCGACGATCTGCGCGGCCCAGTGCCCGCCATCGGGCCAGCGGCCGACCAGGATCGCGCCGGTCCCCGCCGCCATGGTCACGATGGCGGCAACCGCGGGGGCCGGTGCGAGGGTGGTGGCGAACGTGACGAACACAGCGAAGGACACCCAGGCGAAATCGGCTGAGACCCACACCGCAGCGAGGCACAAGCCGCTCAGCGCGACCAGCCATGTCCGCAGCGAGGGTCGCCGCCACCGTCGGGCCGCCTCCGAGCCTGCCCAGTACCAGCCCAGGAGTGCGCCGCCTGTGACCACCTCGACTGCCGTGGCCCCGTCGTCGACCACGGAACGGACCACTCCGAGCACGACCATCGCGGTGAACAGCACGTGCTGGACGACTCGCAGCATGCGCATCGACCGGTTCTGGGCCGTGGCGGGTCCTTCGTGGTCGGTCACCTCAGCCAGCCTAGGAACGGCCCAGCCGCGCACGGGCTCGGCGGGGTCATCCTTTCGGATGGTTCGCGACCAACACCCGGGATGATGTTGATCTACCGCGGTCGACGGCACGATGCATGGGACGTTTCGTCCTATCGCTGAAAGGTCCGCCCGTGTACCTCGCCCTGCGAGATCTCCTTGTCGCCCGTGGTCGATTCGCGCTCGTCGGTGCGGTCATCGCGCTGGTGTCGCTGCTGGCGGGCTTGCTGTCGGGCTTGGCGACTGGGCTCGTCGATGACGGCATCTCCGGGCTGCGCCGGCTCCCTCTGACCCACCTGGCGTTCCAGGACGGGTCGGGCTCGGAGTTCAGCCGGTCCAGTCTCGGCCCCGACGCGCTCGTACCCTGGCAGGACCGTCTCGGAGACGATGCAGTGCCGGTCGGTCTGTCGTTCTTCAACGCCCGCACCCCCGACGGCGCAACGGTCGACCTGGCATTGCTCGGCACCCCGCCGGGAAGCTTCCTGGCCGCTGACGAACGAGGCGACGACGCGCTCGAAGCAGGGGGTCTGGTGCTCAGCGACGCGTTCGCCGACGAAGGCATCGAGGTCGGTGACGAGCTGACCGTGGTTGGGCCCGACATTGCGCTCCCGGTGCTCGGCTTCACCTATGGCGGCTCCTACGGTCACGTGTCGATCGCGTTCACCTCGCTGGAGACCTGGCAAACCCTGGTCTACGGGGAGAACCACCGCGACCGGTTCAACGCCGTCGCGCTGCGCGACCGCGGGGAGGTCGACCTCGCAGCCATCGCCGAGCAGAACGGCATGGACCTGTACACCAAGACCGGCGCCTATGACGGCTCACCGGGGTTCGCCGCCGAGAGCGCCACCATGTCACTCATCCGCACCTTCCTCGTCGTCATCGCCGCGTTGGTGGTTGGCGCGTTCTTTACCGTCTGGACGGTGCAACGCACCCACCAGATCGGGTTGTTGAAGGCGCTCGGTGCGTCGACGACTTACGTCGTGCGCGACGCGCTGGGCCAGCTCGCAATCATCCTCTCCACAGCAACCGCGCTCGGCATGGCCGTCGCCGTCGCCGCCGGATCGCTCATCGGTGGCGAGGTGCCGTTCCGTCTCGAGGCCGGATCGCTGATCTCCTCCGCTGTCCTGCTCATCGTCGCCGGGATGCTCGGGAGCCTCGTCGCTCTCCGGCGCATCACCCGCGTTGACCCCGCCATCGCCCTCACCTCCCAGCCCTGAGGACCCATGACACTCAAACTCCACGACATCCACGTCACCGTCGCCGACGGGTCCGACCAGCTCAACATCCTCGACCGCACCACGCTCAACGTCGCGCCCGGGGAGCTCATCGTGGTCACCGGCGTGTCCGGGTCCGGCAAGTCCACCCTCGTCGCCGTCGCCGGCCTCCTGCGCCGACCCGACGAGGGGCAGGTCGTGATCGACGAGGAGGACCTCTCGGAAGCACCCGACCGTCGCCGAGCGACCGTCCGACGCGACCACATCGGGCTCATCTTCCAGAGCGCCAACCTCTTCCCATCCCTCACCGCAATCCAACAGCTCGAGCTCGTCGCCCACCTCGACGGCAAGATCACCACCGACGACCGCGACCAGGCCCACCAGCTGCTCGACACCGTCGGGCTCAGCGACCGGCTCCACCACCGACCCGGACAGCTCTCCGGCGGAGAACGCCAGCGCGTCGCGATCGCCCGAGCACTCATGGGCAACCCATCGGTCGTGCTCGCCGACGAACCCACCGCCGCCCTCGACGATGCCCGCGGGCGGGAGATCATGGCGCTCCTCGCCGAGCTCACCACCACCCGACACACCGCGACCGTCGTGGTCACCCACGCTCCCCACCAGCTCCACGACCCAGACCACGCTCTACGTCTGGCCAACGGAAGGCTCCATCCCGCCACAGACCGGGACCCAGCGCCGCTCTAACGGGACGCCTCCGACTGCGGCGAGCGGAGAACACGTTCTAACGCCACGCGACCAGGTAACCGCACGTCCCAGGAGCCGGTCGAAGGAAACCTTCGTTGCCTCTCGACACCGGGTCGCGATGGTTCTACCGATCGTTCTACCGGGATCGGGACCCCCCGGACCCGGAAGAACGTGGAGGTTCCGCCATGCAAGGACATCTCGCCCGCAAGCGCGACCGCTACTACGCGGTCATCTACGAAGGCCTCGATCCTGTCACCGGCAAGGAACGCCGCAGCTGGCATCCCGCCGGCACCGACCGCGATGAAGCCCAAGCCCTCACCGCCCGGCTGGCCGCCGAGCGGGACGGGCGAAACGACGAGATCCGATCGCTCACCTTCGGTGCCTACCTCACCAGTCAATGGCTGCCAGCCAAGCGCCTCGAGCTGCGGACGAGCACCTACCGCGGCTACGTCCACAAGACCCAACGCCACATCCTTCCCGCCCTCGGCCGCAAGCGGTTGCGGCGGCTGCGGCCCGAGGACCTCGAACGGCTCTACGACTCCATGCTGCACCCCACCGACGGCACCCGGCCCCTATCCCCCAAGACCGTCTACGAGGTGCACCTCGTCATCCGCGGCGCACTCGACCACGCGGTGCGGCGCGGGCTCCTGAACCGCAACGTCGCCCTGTCCGCCTCAGCGCCGAAGCTCCGTGCCATCCCCAAGGTCGAGCAGAAGGCCTGGACCGCCGACCAGCTCGCCGCGTTCCTGCGGGCCGCGGCCGGGCACCGGCTGTTCCCCGCCCTGTGGCTCTCCGCCAACACCGGCATGCGTCGCTCCGAACTGCTCGGGCTGACGTGGTCCGACCTCGACATCGCCAAGAAGCGCGTGTCGATCAACCGGGGACTCGTCGCCGTCGGCTACGAACTGCACGAATCACGCGGCAAGACCGACAACTCCCGGCGCTGCATCGAGCTCGACGACACCACCCTCGCCGTGCTCGCCGGCTGGCGAGCCCTCCAAGCGGCCGAGCACACCGCCGTCGGCATCGACGGAGCCGACCAGATGTTCACCAACCCCGACGGGCAGCCCATCCACCCGCACTCGCTCAGCCAGACCTTCGACCGGATCGTCCGACGCGCCCCCGTGCGCGTCATCCGCCTGCACGACCTGCGCCACACCCACGGCAGCATCCTCATCGCCAACGGGGTGCACTCCAAGGTCGTGTCCGAACGTCTCGGCCACGCCTGGTACGCGTTCACCGTCGAAACCTACCAACACGTGCTCCCCGGAATGGGCGAAGACGCCGCCCGCGTCTTCGAATCAGTCCTCACCCCCGGCTACAACCCCAAGGTCGCGAAAGCCGGTTGAACACCCGGGAGAACGAACCCGGAACCCGGTAGAACGCCCCGACAACGAGCAAGACCCAGGTGCTCTGACCTGGGCCTTCACTCACAAGTTGGTGGCGGGGGCAGTGTGATGGTTCAGGACATCGGCAAGGGGTGAGTCGAGACATCGGCAAGGCGTCGCGATCAGCGTGGCGTGATGTCGATACGGCGAGCAGTGATCTTGTCGGTGAGCGTCGAAGGGCTGAGCCAGGCTGACGCCGCGAGGCGCTACGACGTGTCGGAGTCGTTCGTGTCACGGCTCCTGGCCCGCTACCGAGCCGAGGGCGACGCCGCGTTCGAACCGCGCTCGAGGCGACCGCACCACTCGCCGACACGCATCGATGAACGCACCGTTGCGCTGATCACGAACCTACGCCGCGAACTCGTCGCAGCCGGGCTCGACGCCGGTCCCGAAACGATCGTGTGGCATCTCGCGACGCACTACCAGATCACCGTGTCGGTCTCCACGGTGCGACGACGCCTCATCGCCGCCGCGTTGATCACCCCGGAGCCCAAGAAGCGACCCAAGTCGTCCTACATCCGCTTCGAAGCAGCGCTGCCCAACGAGTGCTGGCAATCCGACTTCACCCACTGGCGACTCGCGAACGGCGCCGACGTCGAGATCCTGGTCTGGCTCGATGACCACTCGCGCTACGCCCTGTCGGTCAGCGCGCACCAACCCGTCACCGGCAACACCGTCGTCGACACCTTCGACGCGATCACCGCCACACAAGGGTTCCCAGCATCGGTGCTCACCGACAACGGCCTCGTCTACACCGTTCGCTTCGCCGGCTACCGCGGCGGACGCAACCAGCTCGAGACCCGACTCGCAGCACTGAACATCGAACAGAAGCACTCCGCGCCCAACCACCCCACCACCTGCGGCAAAGTCGAGCGCTTCCACCAAACCCTCAAGAAGCACCTCGGCGCCCAACCCCACGCGGACACCATCGCCGAGCTCCAACAACAACTC
>JAFAFN010000146.1 GCA_023423475.1 Actinomycetes bacterium
ATCACTTCGGGGCGAAGTGCTGACCTGCGTCGAGGCGGATGCATGACCCGTTGAGCATCGGCGTCTCGATGATGGCGAGCGCCAGGCGGGCGTACTCCTCGGGGCGCCCGAGGCGCTTGGGGAACGCGGCGTCCCGGGTCAGCGCGGCGGCGAACTCGTCGGGGATGCCCTCGGTGAGCCCGGTCGCGAACAGGCTGGGAGCGATCGCCATCGAGCGGATGCCGAGGCCGCCCAGGTCCCGGGCCATCGTCAGCATCATCCCGGCGATGCCGGCCTTCGCCGCGGTGTAGGCGACCTGACCGATCTGCCCTTCGAACGCAGCGATCGACGCCGTACTGATGATGACGCCGCGCTCGTCGTCGTCGGGCTCGTTCCGGGCCATGTGGGCCGCGGCGAGGCGGGCGACGTTGAAGGAGCTGATCAGGTTGAGCTCGACCGTGGCGCGGAACTCCTCGAGGGGGTGCGGACCGTCCTTGGAGAGGGTGCGCTTCGCCCCGCCACCGCCCGCGGTGTTGACCGAGATGTGCAGCTCGCCGCCGAGGGCCTCGACCGCCGCGTCGATCGCGGCCTCGGTGCCCAGGTCGTCGGTCACGTCGCAGGGGTGGAAGGTCCCACCGAGCGCTGCGGCCACGTCGGCACCTGCGGACTGCGGCCGGTCGAGGATGGCGACGGTGGCTCCCCGCTGCACCAGCAGCTCCGCGGTCGATCGCGCCATGCCCGACGCTCCCCCGACGATCAACGCACGCTTGTCCCTCGGCTCCATGGTGTCCTCTTCCCTCTCGTGACTCGATCCGGTCGATCCGGGTCCCACGGAGCATCGCGGACCGACCGGCGTCGTGCTCGCCCGTTGGCGATCGCTGCGGATGTGCGGGATCTGGCACAGATGCGCTCGCTGGTCGCGAGCGCCGTCGAGCAGTTCGGCGCGGTGGACGTGATGATCAACAACGCCGGCGTGATGCCGCTCGCGTTCTTCGCCGACCACGAACGGGCCGCCGAGGCCTGGGACCGGTGCATCGACATCAACTTCAAGGGTGTCGTGCACGGCATCAGCGCGGTGTACGACCAGATGATCGGTCAGGGCCGGGGCCACGTGGTCAACATCGCGTCGATCTACGGCAACGCCGGCACCGCGGGCTCAGGGGTCTACAGCGCGACGAAGGCCGCCGTCGGCATCGTGTCGGACTCGTTGCGCAAGGAGGCCCAGGGGAAGATCAAGGTCACCGTGGTGCGACCGACCGGCGTGCTCGGGACCGGTCTCGCCGGCACGGTCGTCAACCCCGAGGCGTCCATCGGCATCGTCGGCCACAACTACGACGAGTACATGCAGAGCGCGATGTCATTCCTGATGGGGAACCTCGAGGGACCCGCGGCGGACGTCGACAGCCCCGAGTTCTGGGCGATCGAGCCAGCGCACATCGCGGCCGAAGTGCTCCACGCGATCGACCAGCCGTGGGGCGTCAACGTCAGCGACGTCACCATCCGTGCGACCGGCGAGCACTACGTGATCTGACGGCCGCTCACACCCGCGCGTCGTCGCCTCTCCTCCGTCCCCCGCGCGCCACCGTGGCGACGCGGTCGCGCTTCCATGATCCGCCCGTGGACAGCACGCCGGAACGACACTGTGGGCGAGGGCTCCCGACGACGGGCGGGCCGGACAGGGAGGGACCATGCCGAGCGCGACAGATGCCGACATTCGCCGCATGCGCGACCAGACGTTCTTCGAGGGCGACGACCTCTCGCGGCGACTCAGCAGGTTCTGGCTGCTGCTCGTGCTCGCCGCGGTCATCGCCTCGGCCGGAGTCGTCTCCGACTCCACGGCCACGGTCATCGGAGCGATGATCGTCGCACCGCTGATGATCCCCATCCTCGGCTCCGTCGTCTCGGTCGTGATCGCAGATCGGGACAATCTGCTGCGCAGCCTCGGCCTCACCGTCGCCGGCGCTGCCGCAGTGGTCGCGATCGGCTATGCGATCGGGTTGTTCGTCGACAACCCGGTCGTCGCGGCGACCAACACCCAGGTCGCGTCCCGGGTGTCGCCGACGATCATGGCGCTCGTCGCCGCGTTGGCGACGGGAGCCGTCGGGTCGGTGGCGCTCGCACGCGACGACATCTCCGACACCCTCCCCGGTGTGGCGATCGCCATCTCGCTCGTCCCGCCGCTCGCCGTCGTCGGGCTCACCCTCGAGTCGGACGCACCCCGTCAGGCACTCGGCGCGCTCCTGCTGTTCACCGCGAACGTCACCGCCATCCTCGCGTCGGGGCTCGTCGTCATGGGGATCTATCGGGTGCACACGTTGACCACGACGGGTCAACCGGCGGGTCATCGCATCCAGCACCGCGGTCGACTCGTCGCCGCCGTCGTCGTCGCGTTGGTGGTCGTCGCCGTCCCCCTCACCGCGATCTCCGCACGGACCAGCACCGACGCGGCCACGGAGTCGACGATCCATGGCATCGCCGACTCGTGGGCCGATGGCGTGGGTTGGACGATCGTGTCGGTGAGCACACAACCCGACGGCACCCTCGTCCGCGCTGCGGGCCCACTGCCGGAGCCCGACACGACGGTGCTGCGCGACGCTCTCGACGACGCAGGCGTCGGGGACGAGTCCATCGAGCTCCAGCTCGTCCCGACCCGTACGGTCAGACTGGGCGACGGCGACTGAGCCCCGACGGTTGCCAGCTATACCCCTCTGGGGTATAGCTGTAGGTGCTGCTCATCGACCGGCTCCCGGAGTCTGGAGGGAAGCACGTGACCCCGCCCCCTGATCCGAACCATCACCATGGCGCCCGCGGTGACGTCGTCGCGTCCACTCCGCACGCGGGTCACCAACACGTCGGCCACGACCAGCACGCAGGGCACGACCAACACGCAGGGCACGACCCGGAGATGTTCCGGCGCAGGTTCTGGATCTCGCTCGCCCTGACCGTCCCGCTGGTGCTGACGAGCCACATGGTCATGGACTGGTTCGACTACTCCATCGACTTCCCCGGCATCGAGTGGGTC
>JAFAFN010000466.1 GCA_023423475.1 Actinomycetes bacterium
GAGTGCGACCGCGACCACGACGACCGCCGAGACCACGACCTCGACGACCGCGCCGACCACGACCGCGCCGACGACGGCGCCCAGCACGACGGCTGTGCCGGCTCCCGCCCCGGCTCCTGCAACCGCCGCGCCGATCGGCGACGTGCGAGGCTCAGCGGCCGGCCTGCTGTGCAAGGACCTGGCCGCACAGGGCTACTCCTATTCCGCCGCCGTCGAGTACTGGCGGGTCAACGGGCAGCCGAACCGCATGGATGCCGACAAGAACGGCATCCCGTGCGAGACCGTCTATCCACGTGCCGACGTGGTGGCCTACTGGCCGTCCGAGACCTACGGCGAGACGGTGTCCTACGGGCTGCCGGCGGGTCTGCTGTGCCGGGACCTCGAAGCCCGAGGAGTCGGGGTGTACGACGCCCTGCGGTACTACATCTGGGAGGGGTACCCGAACCGGATGGACGCCGACGGCAACGGCATCCCGTGCGAGACGGTGTACCCCGATGCCACAGAGGTCTGGCTCTACGAGTTCTGAGGACCACGTGACGGTCAGGCCGGAGTGCTGGACCGCTGCCCGTCCATCGGACCCGGTCGAGGGTCCCGGAGCACCAGGGACAGTGCTCCGCGCCGCGTTGCGACGAAATCGACCTGACGGAGGTTCGTTGTCACTCAGCGAGCATGCACAATGCATGCAATAGAGTGAGGTGCATGGCAAACGTCCAGATCCGCAACGTGCCCGACGACCTGCACCGCCGCCTGAAGGCTCGCGCCGCGCTCGAGGGACGATCGTTGTCGGACTACGCGCTCGCAGAGCTCCAGCGTTCGCTCGATCGCCCGACCCGAGCCGAGGTGCTCGAGCGCATCCGGGGTCGGTCGACGCCGTCGTCGCCCGTCACGGCGGCCGACATCGTTCGATCCGAGCGCGACGCCCGGTGATCGTGCTCGACGCCTCCGCCGCGGTCGAGCTCGTGCTGAACACCGAGCAGGGGACGCTGGTCGCGCAGCGCCTGAGCGGCGACGTCACGGCCCACGCGCCGCAGCTGCTCCCGATCGAGGTGGCACAGGTGCTGCGACGCCTCGTCGCGACCGACGCGGTCACCGCCCGTCGTGCGGCCCTGGCGCTGGACGATCTGACTGACCTCGGCGTCGAGCTCTACGACCACGACGTGCTCGTCACCCGCGTCTGGCAGCTGCGGGCGAACCTGACGGCGTACGACGCTGCATACGTCGCGCTCGCCGAGGCGCTCGGCGCCCCGCTTGTCACCTTCGACCAGGGGCTAGCCCGAGCGCCCGGCAACCGAGCGGCCATCGAGGTGCCGGGAAGGTGACTCAGGCTCAGGAGGACAGGGCGTGACCGTCGTCCAGGTCATCGAGCAAAAGGTCGAAGAGCGCTTCCTCGTGGATCCCGAGGCGGCGTTCGTCCATCATCGGACCGAGCCGCAGGTCCCACGGTGTCGCGCCGACGGGGTGCGACAGCGGCACGGTCGGGCCGTCGAGCGCGCCTAGGTAGTCCTCGAGTCCGAGCCGCCACGGACGGGCACCGAACCTGGTGTGCAGGTGCGACATGATCGCCACACCGCCGACGTCGAGGTCGGTGTGGGCGAGCAACTCGACACCCGCGTCGGCGAGCAGCCCGAGCAGACGCCCCGCGACCGACGCCGGCATGCCCTCGGTGCACACGAGCGGCCCACACCGCGCACCGAGTCGATCGGCGGCGAGCGACACGATCGCCGGGTTCTCGCACACCCACACCCGCGGGACGGCGGAAAGGTCGAGCCCGAGTCCTACGTCCAACACTCGATGCGTCAGCCGCAACGGCTCGCCCGTGGCTGCCGCGGCGTGCACGATCGAGCCGGGCGAGCCGGGCAGGTTCAGCGTCAGCACCGATGAGCTGACCCGGTCGAGCTGCACGCCCATGTCAGCCCACGCTCCCCGACTGTCGCTGGCACCAGTCAGCGCCCGGAGCGCGTCGGCGAGCAGCCCGCCGACCACGGTGTCGGGGTCGAGCGCATGGCCGTCACCGAGTCGGACCGCAGCGACGACCGAGAGCGGCAACGGGCCGGCGAGCAGCGCACTGCGGGATGCATCGAGCCACTCGAGCGCGTCGAGCACCTCGAGCAGCGGTTGCGCGTCAGCGACACCCAGCCGTGTGAGCGTGCCGCGCCGTCGCAGCGACTCCAACCACCGCCCGACCGGTGCAGCCGATGCCCGGGGGTGGTCGAGCACCTCGGTCCAGAGGTCGTCACGTGCACCGCGTGCGTGTGCCCGTTCCGCCCTGCGGTCGCGCACCGGACCGGACATCACCTCGAGCGTGTCGACGACGCCCGCACCCACGGCGCTGTGCTGCAACGTGACGTCGAGGTGCCGCAGGCTGACCTTGACGACGCCATCGGCGGGACGTCGCCGGCCCAAGGCCGCGCAGATCGCGTCGAGCTCGGCGTCGGAGAGGTCGTCCAGGCGCAGCGGTGCGGTGGTGATCGCTCGACCGTTGCGTTCGAGGCGGTCTCGCGCTGCGGCCCAGAGCCGGGCGAGCTCGGGTCGATCGAGCGCCGCGACGGCGGCGGGGTCAGCCGCCATCGCCCACCCAGTCGAAACGTTGGGCGTACACACCGGGCACGGGTGGTGTGCGCTTGAGGTCGTAGACCACCAGCGACGGCACGGTGTCGTAGAAACCCCAGAACTCGTGGCTGGTGAGGATGACGTCGAGGTCGAGCTGGCGCAGCAGCCCCATCAAGCGGCCGCGCATCTGGTCGTCGATGCCCACGAACGCTTCGTCGAGCGCCACGAGTCGCGGCCCGGCGATCGAGCCGAGTGAGTACTGCGCGGCGGCCGACGCGAACAACGGCAGGTGCAACAACGACGCGGCTTCGCCTCCCGAGAGGCTCTTGTAGAACGTGCGGGTGACCCGTTGGCGTTTGCCGGCCGCGAAGCGGGCGAACAGCACGAAGCGGTGCCAGCTGCGGTAGTCGAGCGCGGTGGTGAGCGTCTCGGCGAAGCTGCGTCCGGGTTCGGTGGCACGGAGCTGCTCGATGCGCGACAGGAAGAACTGCTGGAGCTGCTCACGGCGTTCGGTGCTGAGCATCTCGGGTGACTGGCGCAGCAGCTGCACGGCGTCGCGCAGCCCGGGTTCGTCGCCGTCGACCTCCCACTGCAGCTCGACGACCATGCCGCTCTCGGTTGGCGCGTCGGCCATCTCGTCGTTGATGCGGTGCTGGAACGCGTCGGCTTCGAACAGCAGGACCCGCAGCGCGTCACCGACGCGGGAGAGCAGGTGCGTCTCGAAGATCGAGCGTTCCTTGTCGGTGAGCAGCTGCGAGGTGCGCTCGTGGTCAGCTCGCAGCTGTCGGGCGAGCGCGCCGATCGGGACCTCGCCCTCGGCGGTGCCGACACGCACGACGTCGACGCCGTCGAGCTTCGGCATGCTCGGGTCGTGGCCGGCGTGCAGACCGTCGAGCAGGATCTCGCGGTGCGCACGCTCCATGCGGTTCGTCGCGTCATCGGCGGCCTCGCCGGTGTGCGACAGCACCGCTCGCGCAGCGTCGAGCGGCTCGGCGTCGGGTGCGACGCCGTCGAGGTCGAGCACCTCGGCCACCTCGGCGGAGGTGACGACCACGACGTGCTTCGTCGCCGTGGTCAGGTCGGCCTCGGCGGCGAGGCGGCGCTGCTCGAGCTGGGCAATGCGCTCGTCGAGCCCGGCGATGGACCGGGTCGCCGCGTCGACCGTACGGCGAGCGTCACCGGACTCGCGGCGCAGTCGTGTGCGGTCGGACTCAGCGTCGCCGAGGCGCTGAGCCGCGAGCTGGGCACTCTCGCCGACGCTGCGTTGGAGCTCGTCGTGGCGGCGTCGTTCGAGCTCGGCCGTCTCGGCCGACTGACTCGCCGCCGCAGCGTCCGACTGCGCCCGTTCGACCGCCCGATCGTGTGCGGCGCGCGCCTCGGCCAGCGCGGAGGACGCCTGGCCGCTGGCGCGTGTGCGCTCGGCGATCCGCTCCTGGGCCCGGTCGCACTGATCGAGCGACGAGCGGACCTCGCCGAGCAGCGCCCGGTCGTGGGGCAACTCGGCGGCCACCGCACGGCGGTGCAGGTCGCTGGTGGCCGTCTCCGCAGCGGCAGTCGCCGCGGCGAGCTCGGCGGCAGCGGTCGCGTCGAGCTCGGCGGCATGGTCGAGGCGGACCTGCACGGTCCGCACGTCAGCGTCCGCCGCCGCGACGGCGGCGGTCGAGGGCTGCTCGGCACGCTGGCGGCCGAGCTCGTCACGCAGGTCGGTCAGCGCTGCACGGTCGGCGTCGAGTCGGTCCAGCTCGGCGCGTTCAGCGACGAGGCGTTCGTCGAGCTCGGCGAGGCGGCGCTCGCGTCGACGCTCACGCGCGGCGTGTCCGATGAACCGTGCCTCGTCCTGCGCAAACCGCCCTGCGACGGGTCCGAGTCGCCACCGCCCATCGGTGTGCAGCTCGACGATGCCGTCCTCGAGCGGCACCGAGGCCAACGCGGCGGTGATCGTGTCGGCGTCCACGCCGTCGACCGGAACCGGTACCAGCACGTCCGCCAGCGTCGACCCGGTCGGGGCGACGGAGGCACCCGCCGCGTCCGGAACGAGGCTGGCGTCGAGCGCGTCGGCGCCGCCGGCCCCGACCCGAGCGTCGAGCAGACCGGCGCCCGCGAGCGCCGCCTCGAGTCCGGCGCGAGCACCGTCGTCGACGTGCTCGGCGAAGTCGACGCAGACGAACAGCGGGGCGCCGGGCCGGTCGGGTCGCTCACCGTCGGGGCGGGTCGGGTTGGCAGGCGGTCCAGGGTTGGGCTCGGACGCGACGCGTGCACGCTCCTCGGCCAGCTCGTCCACCGTGCGCCGCTGGTCCTCGACCTGGGTCGCCGCGACGTCGAGAGCCCGGGCCAGTCCCGTGTCCACATCGCCGAGCACTCGGTCGACGTGGTGCACGACATCGAGCTGCCCGGTGACATCGGGAGCTCGCTCATCGATGGTCGCGACGTCAAGGGTCGGAACGTCGCCCCAGAGCTGCGCAGCGTCGGCGGGCACCTCGACGGTCGCTCGGTCAGCGACGCGACCGAGCAGCTCGAGCAGCGTCGTCGTCCAGGCTCGGCGCTGCTCGACCAGCTCGTCGAGACGCTCCTCCAAGACCGCCAGTGCGACCCGCTGTTCCCCGGTGGCGCGTTCGAGCTGGTCACGACTGCGTGCGCGGGCTGCGTC
>JAFAFN010000249.1 GCA_023423475.1 Actinomycetes bacterium
CGTTGCCGTCGCCGGAGGCGTCGAAGAAGCCCCGGACGAGCACCTCGTAGAAGATCGAGGACCGGTACCACTCGTTGTCCGCGGTGAGGATGGAGCCGGTCGTGGGAGGTTGGTTCACGTTGCGCAGGCTATCGGCGCGCGGCGACGGTGCCGTCCGCCTCGGCCGGCCCCTCACCGCACCCGCGGCGTTGCAGTGATCGGTTCGTGCCGCTGGTGTTCAGCGGGACATGCCCGACGTCGCGATCCAACCGCCGGCGGCCGCCGGCACGGCCAGCGAGAGCGTCGCCACGGTGCCCGAAGGACCCAGCTCGGATCGCCAGGCGATGGCAGCGATCGCGTCCGAGGTGTCGGCGACGGCGCCCATGCGCACCCAGGACGGGTCGGGCTCCGGCGCGGAGAGCGAGCGGAGCGCCCCGACGCCCAGGACCACGTCGCGGATGCCGAACGCACGGGCCAACCAGATCAGCGGACCTGGCCGGTCGGCCGAGGCGCGCGCCAGCACCGTGTTCGGGACGAACAGCATCAGCGCGCCGAAGAGCACACGGCCGGCGGCGATCGAGCGGGCGAGCTTCACGTGGTCCATGGCCGACATGTTGCCCGACTCAGTCCGGGGTGACCGAGAAGACGTGCGCGACTCGGTCGCCGGGCGCGAAGCGCACGTAGTTGCCCGACGGACCCCAACGCCACCGCTCCCCCGTCAGCTCGTCGAGCACCTCGAACGTCACGCCGTCGCCGAGTGCGAGCGCTGCGGCGTGGACGAACACGGTCGCCTCGCGCACCTCGTCGGGCACGAGGTTGACGACGATCAGCACCCGGTCGGTGCGACCGTCGACGGTGCGGCAGTGGCTGTAGGCGATCACGTCGTCGTGGTCGACGTGATGGAACCGCAGCGAGTCCATGCGGGCGAACGCGGGATGCGCCCGACGGATCGTGTTCAACGACACGAACAGCGGCCACAGCGACGCCGGGTCGTCGTGGTCACGTGCCTTGAGCTCGTACTTCTCGGAGTACCGGTACTCCTCCTTGTCGGACACCGGGTCGTTCTCGCAGAGCTCGTAGCCGGAGTACACCCCCCAGCTCGGGGCGAGCGTCGCCGCGAGGATCGCCCGCTCGCGGAACACGTCCGGCGAACCGTCCCGGAGCTGGCCGGCGAGGATGTCCGGCGTGTTCGGCCACAGGTTCGGACGGAACCATCCCGCAGCGGGCGCGTACGCCAGCTCCTCGCCGTACTCGGTGAGCTCCCACTTGCTGTGGCGCCACGTGAAGTACGTGTACGACTGCGAGAAGCCGACCTCGGCCAGGCTGTGCATCATCGTCGGGTCGGTGAACGCCTCGGACAGGAACACGGTGTCGGGGTGGGCGTCCTGCACCTCTCGCAGGGTCCACTCCCAGAAGGCGAGCGGCTTGGTGTGGGGGTTGTCGACCCGGAACACCCGCACGCCGCGGTCGATCCAGAACTCGAGGATGTCCCGGCACGCCTCCCAGAGGGCGATCCGATCCGACTCGGACTCGGGCCAGAAGTCGATCGGGTAGATGTCCTGGTACTTCTTCGGCGGGTTCTCGGCGTAGCGGATCGAACCGTCGGGTCGGTGCGAGAACCACTCGGGATGCTCGAGCACCCACGGGTGGTCCGGGCTGCACTGCAGCGCGTAGTCGAGGGCCACCTCGACCCCCAGCGAACGAGCACGTGCGACGAAGCGACCGACGTCCTCGACGGTGCCGAGATCCGGGTGCACCGCGGTGTGTCCGCCCTCGGCCGCGCCGTTCGCCCTCGGGCTGCCCACGTCGTCGGGTCCGGCGACGAGGGTGTTGTCGCGGCCCTTGCGGTGCGAGGTGCCGACCGGGTGGATCGGCGGCAGGTAGAGGACGTCGAACCCCGCCGCGGCGACGGCGTCGAGTCGGTCCCACGACGCGGCACCCTCGACGAACCCACCCTCGGAGCGGGGGAAGAACTCGTACCAGGCGCCGTGCGCCGCCAGCTCCCGGTCGACCCGCAGCGGGTGACGGGGCGACGACGTCGTGTCGTCAGGGTCGGGGATGCCGACGGTGAGTGCGGCGACGGCATCGTCGAGACCGGCGGTCAGTCGCACCTGGTCCGAACAGCTGCTCGAACGGAGCTGCTCCGCCGCGTCGCGCAGTCGCGGTCGTGAGCCCTTCGGGACCTCGGGCACGAGACGGTCGATGAGGGCTGCCCCCTGGAGGAACTCGACCTCGAGGTCCTCCTCGGCCGCCGCCCGGATCCGGAGGTCCCTGCGCCACGTCGCGAACCGGTCCTGCCAGGCCTGCACCTCGAACTCGTACCGACCGGGCTCGGACGGCGCGAACCCACCCGTGGCCCGTCCATGGCCGTCGACGTCGAGCACCGCACTCTGCCAGCGCCGGCTCGGAGCGGACGGATCGACGCGACGCCACCTCACACGGGCGGCGAGCAGGTCATGACCGTCGCGCACCAGCCACGCGCCGACCTCGACCTCGTCGCCGGCCACCGACTTCGGTGCCCGGCCCGTCGGGGTGCACGGCGTCACCTCACGGATCAGGGTCCGGTAGGTGCCACCAGGTGTCGGGTTCGGGCTCATCGCCGTCTGACCGCCAATCTGAACTCGCCCGTCGCGACGGGCAGCTCGGTCGTCGAGATCCACATGCCGGTGAGCGACACGACCCGGAGCCCCAGCACCGACGGCGTGGCGAGCACCAGGAACGTCCGGTCGATGCCCGCCTCGGGATCGACGATCGTCATCTGCCCCGCAGCGAACTCGGCGCCCTCCTGCACCTGCAGCTCGAGCGAGAGGGTCCGTTCGCCGTCGACCAGCTCGAGTGACAGCAGGTCGGAGGACTCCGACAGCTCGGTCAGCTCACCGGCCAGCTCGCCGTCGATCGGGAACGAGCCCTGGTACTCGATCGGTCCGGCCATGAGCAGGTCGACCTGCAGATCCTGGATCAGCGGTCGGCGGACCGGCGCGACGGTCGTGGCGACCGGGCCGAGGATCTCGCGCCGCTGGTCGAGCTCGAGGAACGTCACCTGTCCGTCGCAGCGCACGGGACCCGAGGTGGCACGGCAGTCCGAGAAGGCCACGAAACGACCGTCGGTGGTCCAACCCAGCGCCCCCATCGAGTGGTCCGCAGTGCCGGGACGCGCCGTCGGGGTGACGTCGACGGGCGCGCCGCCGGTCGACGAGATCACCTTGAGACGCTCGCAGTCCTCGCCCGCGCCGTAGACGATCCGAGTCGCGTCGGGTGAGACCGACGGATTGCAGATCCGCTCCTCGGACACCAGCACCGAGCGCGAGAGGTTGTCGGCCTGGATGCGCACCAGCTCCTGGCCGGTCTTGTCCACGCCCACCGCCACCACGAAGGCACCGTCAGGAGAGATCGTGGGGTCGTCCGCGGACAGGATGGTCGGCGACTCGTCCGAGGAGCCGAACGTGGCGAGCATCAGGGTGTACGGCTCGAGGGTGTCGGGCGCGACGGACTCGAGCACCATCAGGTCGTCGGTCTGCGACGCCGAGATGCCGACCATCGACCTCGTGGACGGGTCACCGATGGTCGGACCGGCCTCGCCGGTGCGTTCGACGACGCGTACCACGTTGCCCAGCACTCCCTCAGGCAGCGGGACCCGGTACACACGTGTCGGGTCCGACAACGGCGGCGGCTCCTCGGGGCGGGGCTGGACCATCGCCTCGGTGCCGACCGCCAGGTAGGCGAGGCCTCCACCCGTCGCATCCCAGACCAGGCTCGGGCCACCGCCGATCGCGCCGAGTGCGACGTCGGTGGCGAGCACGGTCGGGTCGCCGCCGACGACGGGCACGGTGACGAGCGCGCCGTCGTTACGGGCATAGGCGACCAGGTCGCCGGTCGGGGCGAGTGCCACCGCCCCGAGTCCCGAGTCGGCCACGGCCGCGTCACGGGCGATCTCGACGGGTGCCTCGGCGCCCTCGCCGACCATGACGGCCCCGTTCGCGGCGACGTAGGCGACGGGCCCTTCGGGCGGCAGCATCTCGCCCGGGGTCACGGTCGTCGGCACCGTCGACGTCGTGGTGGTGGTGCCGTCGCCGTCGCTCGACGCATCGTCGTAGCGGTCCCGGGCGGTGGGGACCACCACGAGTGCGACCACGGCGATCACGAGCGCCACGGTGACCCCGGCCAGCGCGAGCAGCCAGGGCGGCACGCGGTCGGCGTCGCCGTCCCCGCCGGAGGGGTCCCCGCCCGAGAAGTCGCGGCCACCGCCGTCGTTGTTGGGGTCCCGCTGCGACATGTGGCTGCCACGTTACCGTCGTGAACAGCCTGTGAACGTGCCCGCTCCCCCGGTCCGATCGAGCGAGTACGGCAGTACCCTCGAACCCGATGAAGGCACTCCGCAGCTTCACCGTCCGCCCGCACCTCCCCGAGTCGCTCCGGTCGCTCGACCACCTCGCGAGCAACCTCCGCTGGTCATGGGACCGCCCCACACGCGAGCTCTTCGCGTCGATCGACCCCAGGGCATGGGACGAGGGCAACCACGATCCTCGGGCCGTGCTCGCCCAGGCCGATCCTGCCCGTCTGGCAGAGCTCGAGCGCGACCCCGCGTTCCTCGAGCGGCTCGCGGCGGTCTCGACCTCGCTCGACGCCTACCTGGACCTGCCACGCTGGTTCCAGCAGCTGCCGGCGGCGTCGGACGAGCCGATGGACGGCGTCGTCGCCTACTTCTCGCCGGAGTTCGGCATCTCCGAAGCGGTGCCCCAGTACTCGGGCGGCCTCGGGGTGCTCGCGGGCGACCACCTCAAGTCCGCGTCCGACCTCGGCGTGCCCCTCGCGGCCATCGGCCTGTTCTACCGCCACGGCTACTTCCGCCAGTCCCTCACCGTGGACGGCTGGCAGCAGGAGCGCTTCCCGGACCTCGACCCCCACGCCATGGCCCTCGAGCTCTGCGACGACGTGCGCATCTCGCTCGACCTCGGCGGCGAGACACTCGTCGCCCAGGTGTGGAAGGCCACCGTCGGTCGCACGCCCCTCTACCTGCTCGACGCGGACATCCCGGAGAACCCTCGCTCGCTGCAGCTCGTCACCGACCGCCTCTACGGCGGCGACGTCGAGCACCGCCTCCGCCAGGAGATCCTGCTCGGCATCGGCGGTGTCCGGGCCCTCGATGCGCTCGAGATCCCCGTGCAGGTGTTCCACACCAACGAGGGCCACGCCGGTTTCCTCGGGCTCGAGCGCATCCGCCAGTGCATGGAGTCCGACGGGCTGTCGTTCGCCGAGGCGCTCGAGGCCGTGCGCTCGGGTGCCGTGTTCACCACCCACACGCCCGTGCCCGCCGGCATCGACCGGTTCCCACGGGAGCTGATCGAGCGATACTTCGGTGGCTGGGCCGCCGCCTGCGGTGTCTCGATCGATCAGCTCATGGAGCTCGGACACCGACCCGACGAGGACGGCGACGAGCCGTTCAACATGGCGGTCATGGGCATGCGCCTCGCCGAGCGTCGCAACGGCGTCTCGGCGCTGCACGGCGAGGTCAGCCGCGAGATGTTCGCCGGCCTGTGGCCCGGAGTGCCCGAGGACGAGGTGCCGGTCGGCTCGATCACCAACGGCGTGCACGGCGCGACCTGGGTCTCGGGCGAGATCGACCAGATGCTCTCGATGTCGGTCGGCGACGACTGGCAGCTCGCCGGTCCCGATGCCTGGCAGGCGGTGATGGGCGTGGACGACGACCAGCTCTGGCAGGCCCACTCCGCGTCGAAGGTCCGGATGGTCGAGCACGTCCGTGAGCGACTGCGCGACCACGGCCTGGCGCAAGGCCGCTCGTCGTCCGAGCTCGAGTGGGTCGACAGCGCGCTCGACCCCACGGCACTCACGATCTGCTTCGCCCGCCGTATGGCGACCTACAAGCGCGCGGCATTGCTCCTGAGCCAGCCAGATCGCCTGCGGGCCCTGCTGCTCGACGACGAACGGCCGATCCAGTTCGTCTTCGCCGGCAAGGCCCACCCCGCCGACGACCAGGGCAAGGAGCTCATCCGGCAGATCGTCGCCTTCTCCCACGACCCGGAGATCCGCGGGCGCTTCATGTTCGTCGAGGACTACGACATGGCCCTCGCCCGCTCCCTCGTCCAGGGCGCGGATGTCTGGCTCAACACGCCGGTGCGTCCGATGGAGGCATCCGGCACCAGTGGCATGAAGGCCGTCATGAACGGTGCGCTGCACTGCTCGGTGCTCGACGGCTGGTGGGCGGAGTGCTTCGAGCCAGGTGACCCGGACCTGGGCACCGAGCCCAACGGCTGGGCCATCTCGTCCGCGGAGTCCGTCGAGGACGACGCCCGCCGCATCGAGATCGAGGCCAACAGCCTCTTCGAGCTGCTCGAGACCCAGATCGTCCCGCTCTACCACGACGGCACCGGTTCGGCGTCGCCCCACGGGTGGGTCGCCCGGGTGAAGGAGAACCTGCGCACGCTCGGCCCCTTCGTCAGCGCCCACCGGATGGTGCGCGACTACGTCGAGGACCTCTACCTGCCCGCCGCCCGTCGTGCCACGCAGATGGTGTCCGACGACTTCCGCGGCGCCCGCGAGCTCGCCGCCTACCGCTCGCGCATCACCGAGGGCTGGCACGGCGTGCACATCGACGGCATCGAGGTCGACGAGTCGATCGCGGACCTCGGCACCGAGCGCCGGGTCGAGGTCACCGTCGCACTCGGGCAGCTCGACCCGAACGACGTCGAGGTGCAGATCGTGACCGGACACGTCGGGCAGTCCGGCGAGCTCGAGTCGCCCACGTGCACCCCGATGCAGGACGACGGCAAGGTCGACGACCTGCACCACCGGTTCGTCGCGACCGCACCGCTGACCACCGCGGGCCGCATGGGCGTGACCGCACGGGTCGTCCCACGCCACGAGCTCGTCGACTCCCCCCTCGAGTTCGGTCTGGTCGCCTGGGCGGGCTGACCCGCCGCACCTCGACGCGCGGCTAGGAAGTCGGCATGGCCCATGACCGTCGTTTCCGCTTCGCCGTCCAGCTGACCCGCCCGCTGCCGGATCTCACCTGGTCCGAGACCGCTCGTCACATCGAGTCGCTCGGCTACTCCGCGCTCTTCGTCCCGGACCACTTCGGCGACCAGCTCGCACCGATCGTCGCGCTGAGCACCGCGGCCGAGGCGACCTCGACGCTCAAGGTCGGCGCACTCGTCTTCGACAACGACTACCGGCACCCGGTGACGCTCGCGACCGAGATGGCGACGCTCGACCTGCTCACCTCGGGACGTGTCGAGCTCGGCCTCGGCGCCGGCTGGATGGCCAGCGACTACGAGCAGTCCGGTATGACCTACGACGCCCCGAAGGTGCGCGTCGACCGCTTCGAGGAGGCCATCCACGTCGTGAAGGGCATCTTCGCCGACGGGCCGTTCTCGTACGAGGGCGAGCACTACACGATCACCGGACTGGACGGTCAGCCCTCGCCCGCCACCGTGGGCGGTCCGCCGCTGCTCATCGGCGGCGGCGGCAAGCGGGTGCTGTCGATCGCCGCACGCCACGCCGACATCGTCGGGGTGAACCCCAACCTCAAGGCCGGCGTGATCGGCCCCGACGCGGTGCTCGACGCGCTCGCTCCCGCGGTCGACCAGAAGGTGCAGTGGGTCCGCGACGCGGCGGCCGAGCGCTTCGACGACCTCGAGCTGAACGTCCTGAGCTTCATCCAGGACCTCACCGACGACTCGGCCGGCGCCGCGTCGGTCATCGCCGAGATGTTCGGCGTCACCGCGGACGAGGTGCTCGACGTGCCGGCGGTCGTCATCGGCTCGCTGCCCGAGCTCACCGAACGCCTCCAGGCACGCCGCGAGCGCTGGGGATTCTCGTACTACGTGTTCCAGGCCGACGCCGTCGACAAGATGGCGCCGCTCGTCGCCGAGCTCACCGGGCGCTGAACGGCGAGCGCCGGGTCGGGCGGACGACTCAGTCGGTCCCGAAGACCGCCTTGCCGGGTCCCTCGGCCAGGAACGACTTCACGCCCACCGCCGCGTCGGGAGTGGTGAACGACTGCACGAAGCGGGCCTGCTCCAGGCGGAGTCCGTCCTCGAGGCTGCCGTCGAGACCGTCGTCGATGGCCGACTTGGCGAGCGCCAGCGCGTGGCGAGGACCGCGGGCGTAGGTCGCTGCCAGCTCGATCGCCATGGCCTCGACCTCGTCGGCCGGCACGACCTGGTTGACGAGGCCGATGGCGAGCGCCTCGGCGGCGTCGACGGTCCGGCCGCTGAACACCAGGTCCTTGGCCCGCGACGGCCCGATCAGTCGGGCGAGCCGCTGCGTGCCGCCACCGCCGGGGATGATGCCGAGCAGGATCTCGGGCTGGCCGAACCGGGCACGGTCGCTCGCGATGCGGAAGTCGCAGGCGAGCGCCAGCTCGCAGCCGCCCCCGAGGGCGACGCCGTTGACCGCGGCGATCGTCGGACACGGCAGCGCCGCCACCGCGTTCAGCGCTCGCAGGAAAGCGTTGCCGATGTCGCCGACCCGATCCGACGGCGAGATGGCGAAGGGCTCCTCGCCCCCACGCTCGGCGAACTCGGTGATGTCGGCACCCGCGGCGAAGATCTTCGGCCCACCGGTGATCACCACGGCACGCGGCGCCTCGTTGGCGAGCGTGGCGGCGACGTGGTCGAGCTCGTCGAGCAGCCCGACGCACAGGGCGTTCACCTTGCCGTGGGTGAGGGTGACGACGGCGACACCGTCGCCACGTCGCTCGAGCTGGACGTACGAGCCGGGCGTGACGGTCGAGGCGGGCGCGGTCGGGGCGGGCGCGGTCGGGGCGGGCGAGTTCTCGGACATGGGCACCGACGCTAGCGCCGCCACGGCCGCCAGCGGTCGGGGCGCTCCGACCTTGCGACGAGCGCGTCGCGCACGTCGGCGGCGCTCGGCCGTCGTCCTGGATGGTCGTCGAGACAACGCTCCCAGAGTCCTCCGAGCGCGGCGTCCGGCTCGTCGCAGACCGACGCGACCGATGCAGCGAGCGAGTACACGTCACCGGCAGGTGACGCATCGGCGCCTCGCCGTCGCTCCGGCGGCGCGAACGCAGGCGTCAGCCCCTGGTGCACTCGGTTGCCGACACCATCGAGGTCGGCCGCCCCGAAGTCCGCCAGCAGCGCTGCCCCGTCGGCTCCGAAGAGCACGTTGCCCGGGCTGACGTCGCCGTGCACCACCCGGCGATCGTGGGCCGCAGCGAGCGCCGTGGCGAGCTCGAGGGTCACCCGGCGTGCCGCGTCGGCGTCGAGGCGCCGGTCCCGCAGCGCTCCGCCCGGCGCGAGCTCGGTGACCATCCAGGCGCTGCCATCGGGCGACCGACCCAGCTCGAGCACCCCGAGCACACCTGGCACGCCGCGCAGCCGGGCGAGCGCGCGGGCCTCTCGCTCCAGGCGATCACCTGCCGCGTCCACGTCGATGACCTTGACCACGACGTCGTCGCCCGTGTGCAGGTCACGGGCACGCCAGACCGTCGCCGTCGCGCCGATCCCGATCAGCTCGCCGAACCGGAGACGGGTCGGCAGTCCGACGATCCGGGGTCGTTGCGGAGGCACCGGCTCACGCTATCGGGGCGACCTCGACCTGCTGCCTCGAGCGCCACCAGCGCAGGACCTCGGCGATGCACAGCGCGATCACGAACAACACGACCGCACACGCCGCCATGGCGGCACCGGCTGCCAGCCGAGCGTGCCACGACACGAGCAGCCCGACCACGACCGAGATCTCGGCCAGCACGACCGAGGTCACCATCACCCAGGGCACACGTCGCACCAGCTGCACCGCGGCGGCCGCCGGCGCGGTGATCAGCGCGAAGACGAGCAGCGTGCCGACGGTCTTGAAGCTGGCGACCACGGTCGCCGTGACGAGCACCAGGAGCACGGCGTGGGTCAGCCCCGGGCGCAGGCCGAGCAGGCGGGCGGCGTCGGAGTTGAAGCACAGCACGAGGAACGCCCGGTAGCCGACGACCACGGTCACGACGACGGCCACCGCGACGATCGCGCCGAGCACGAGGTCACCGGAGGTGACGCTGGTGATGCCGCCGAAGAGGAAGCCGGTGAGCTCACCGGCGAAGGACCTGCTCCGCGAGATGATGAGCACCCCGAGGGCCAACATGCCCACGAACAGCAGTCCGATGGCGGTGTCCTCGCTCAACTTCGCTCGTCGACCGACGATCGTGATACCCCCGATCATCACCCCCGCGCTGGCGAGCGCGCCGATGGTCGGGTTGAAGCCGACGACGGTCGCGAGCGCGAGCCCGGGCAGCACGCCGTGGGCCAGTGCGTCGCCGATGAAGGTCATCCCCCGCAGCACCACCCAGGTGCCCACCAACCCGCAGGCGATCGCGGCGAGCGTTCCTGCCGCCAGGGCGCGCTGCATCGTGTACGAGCTGGTGAAGGGGTCGATGACCCACTCGACGACGGTCATCGCGATCACCGCCGGACACTACCGCCGGTGTTCGCCGCGACCAGCTCCGCGTTGGCACGCATCATGTCGATGTAGGTGGACGCCCCGCTGTCGGCGTCGCCGGTCGACTCGGTGAAGAGCTCGACGACCGCGACCTGCTCACCGAGTCGCTCCGCGAGGCCGTCGGAGACCTCGCTCGAACCGGTCGTCTCGGCGAAGATCGCCGTGACACCGGCGTCGGTCATGACGGTCGCCAGCTCGTCTAGGTCACGGGCGCTCGACTCCCCCAGCGAGCTCGTCGACGGGATGACGGCACCGATCACCTCGAAGTCGAACCGGTCGGCGAAGTAGCCCAGCGACTCGTGGTTCGTGACGAGCTGACGGGATCCCTCGGGCACCGTCGCCAGCACCTCGTCCATCTCGGTCGACAGCGCCGCCAGCTCGTCGACGTAGGCCGCGGCGCACTCGTCGATCCGCTCGGCGTCGACGGGCAGGCCGTCGACGGAGCCGAGCGCTTCGACGATCAGCGGCACGGCAGCAGCGGCACGGTCCGGATCCATCCAGACGTGCGGGTCGACGTCGTGGTGATGTTCGTCCTCGGCATGCTCGTCCTCGGCATGCTCTTCGTCAGCGTGTTCGTCCTCGGCGTGCTCCTCGCCGTCGAGCGGTTCGAGCGACGGACCCAGCTCGACCACGGTCGCCCCCGACTCCTCGGCCGCCTCGATCGACGCGTGCAGGCCCTCCTCGAGCTCGAGGCCGTTGGAGACGACGAGGTCGACCGAGCGCAGCGCATCGGCGTCCTGGACCGACGGCTCGAAGGAGTGGGCATCCGCGCCGGCGGGCACGATCGAGCCGACCTCGACCTCACCGCACAGCACGTTCGAGGTCACGTCCGCCCAGATCGGCGTCGTCGCGATCACCTTCGCGTCACCGGACGAGGCCGACCTGCCATCAGCCGATCCGCCATCGCTGCCGCAGGCTGCCAGTCCCACCAGCGCGCCGACTGCGCCCATCGCCACCACGATCCGTCGGCCGTTGCCGTTCGCCCAGTTCCGAAGCATGCGCGTCACCCTATATTGAGGATGGTTCTCACTTCCAGTCCCGGTAGTTCTCATCTGTTCTCACAGCGGCTACGCTCCCCTGCATGGCCAGCGCCGATGCCCACGACCTGTCCCGCGACGAGCTGCACACGACCGCGGCGCAGCGGCTCCGCTCCAGCGGCCTGCGCTACACGACCTCGCGACGAGCCGTGGTCGAGCTGCTCGCGGCGACGGATCGCCCGCTGACGATCCCGGAGATCCTCGCCCAGGACGGCTCGCTGGCACAGAGCAGCGCGTATCGGAACCTGACCGAGCTGATCAACGCCGGCGTCGTGCACCGCATCATCGCCGGCGACGAGTACAGCCACTTCGAGCTCGCCGAGGACCTGACGTCGCATCACCACCACCTGGTCTGCACCCGATGCGGCCGTGTCACCGACGTGGTGCTCAGCGCCGAGCTCGAACGACGGCTGACGGCATCGCTGGACGACGTCGCCGCCGCCGAGGGCTTCCAGGCCGAACATCACCGGCTCGACGTGCTCGGTCGCTGCGCCAGCTGTGCGTGACGGAGCCGCGACTAGAGGGTGACGGCCGTGCCGTACTCGATCTCGTCGCCCTTCTGGATGACGGCGTTCACGGCGGGGATGCGGTCCTTCATGATCCGCTCGATCCCGGCCTTCATCGTCACCGTCGAGGCGGGACAGCTGACGCACGCACCGTGCAGCTCGACGGTGACCACACCGCTCTCGTCGTCGACCTCGATCAACGAGATGTCGCCGCCGTCGGCCTGGATGGCCGGGCGGATGATCTCGATGACCTCTTCGACCTCTGTGAGCACGTGTTCTCCGCTTCTCGACGAGCGCTGCGCACGATGATGGTGCGCGCCTTCGATCCTGACAACACCGGGAGCTAGCGTTCCGTTCCAGATGGAGCAGCTGTCGTGGATCTGGAGCCCGGTCGTCGGTCACATGCTCGCGGACGTGCCGACGGTGCTCGCCCATCAGGGCGGGTGGGACGAGATGCTGATGGTCGTCGTGCCGGTGGCCGCGTTCGCCGCCCTGCTCTACGGCGCCAACCGCCGAGCCAGCCAGCTCGGCGCAGGGAAGTCGACGGACGAATCGACCCCCGGCGAGGCCCCGAAGCGGGTCGACACCGAGCCGCGCAACGAGCGCGGCGGTCCGATCTGAACCGCCACCGGCCCGGTGGCGACTCAGTCCTCGTCGATGTCCGCGCCGATCGAGCGCATGCGCTCGACGAAGCGCTCGTAGCCGCGGTCGATGTGGTGGGACTCGGTGATCACCGTCTCGCCCTCTGCGCCGACCGCAGCGACCACGAGCGCCGCGCCGGCACGGATGTCGACCGCGCGCACCGGTGCCCCTGACAGCCGCTCGACGCCGTCGATCACCAGGTGATGGCCGTCCACCCGGATGTGGGCGCCCATCCTGGCCAGCTCCCCGATGTAGCGGAACCTGCCCGAGAAGACGTTCTCGGTGGCGTAGCTCGTGCCACCGGCGTAGCTGAGCAGCGCGACGAGCATCGGCAGGTAGTCGGTCGCGAGCCCGGGGAACGGCAGCGTCGACACGTCGACCGGACGCGGCCGACCGCTCGCCATGGCCCACAACCCGTCGGCCTCGGGCGAGATGCGGATCCCCATGTGACCGAGCTTCTCGACCAACAGGTCGAGGTGGTCGGGGCGGACCTCTCGCAGTGTGAGCTCACCGCCGGCGACACCGAGTGCCGACAGGAACGTCGCGACCTCGATGCGGTCCGGGATGACGGCGTGCTCGACCGCACGGAGCTCGCGCACGCCGTCGATCATGATGACCGGGCTGCCGGCACCCAGGATCTGCCCGCCCATGCGGTTGAGGAACGCGGCCAGGTCCGCGATCTCGGGCTCACGTGCCGCGTTCTGCACCGTCGTGCGGCCCTCGGCGAGCACGCCCGCCATCAGCAGGTTCTCGGTCGCACCGACGCTCGGGTAGTCGAGCACGACCTCGGTGCCGACCAGCCGTCCGGCACGGCCCTCGATGACACCGTGCTCCAGGGTGAACTCCGCACCGAGCGCTTCGAGGCCCTGCAGGTGCATGTCGATGGGGCGTGAGCCGAAGTCGTCCCCGCCGGGCATGGCCACGCTGGCCCGGCCCACCGACGCCAGCAGCGGACCGATCACCGCGCTCGACGCCCGCATTCGTTCGACCAGCTCGTAGGGCGCCACCGGATCGACCTCGGCCCCCCGCACGATCTCGAGTGCGTCGTCCTCACGCCACCGGGTCTGCATGCCCATCGCCTCGAGCAGCGCAGCCATGTGGTCGACGTCGGAGATGCGCGGCACGTTGCGCAGCACGTAGCGGCCCTCGGCGAGCACGCACGCCGCCATCAACTTGAGCGCCGAGTTCTTGGCTCCTCGGATCTCGACCTCCCCCGAGAGGGGACCGGACGGACGGACGATCAGGCGTGACACCGCACAAGTATGTCGCCAGTAGGCTGCCGACCCGGTACGACGGCGCGTCGCGAGGGGAAGAGTGGGCACGGTCCGCACGGTCGAGGTCTGCGACGGCGAGACGCTCGTGGCGGTCCTGAGGCCACGCGACGACGTGCTCGTCGCCGAGAGCCCCGGTCCCGAGGTGGTGCGCCCGTCGGATCGCACCCGGTTCGACGCGACCGACGGTCCGTTCGCGAACTACCGGCGGACCGTCGCATGGACGACCCGTGAGGACGGATCGGTCGAGGTCGTCCAGGACGTCGAGTTCCGACTCGCCATCCCCTACTGGGCCCGCCTCTACGACCCGCTGGTGCGCCGCGCGGTCCGCAAGGGTGTCCCCCGCGGCACCCGACCGTGGTGGACGACACCCGACCGGCTCAGCCCTGCGCAGTCGACGATGGTCGCGGCGATGGCGATGTTCAACCTGGTCGCCGGCCTGCTCTACGGACTGCTCACCCAGGTGCTCACCTTCATCGCGGCGGACCTCGGCGACGGCTCACGGGCCCAGCAGACCGACGTGCTCTCGGCGGTGCGACTCGGGGTGGTCGTCACGGTCGTGGTCATGTTGTTCGCGGATCGACGCGGTCGTCGGCGCATCGCCCTGTGGTCGTTCGCCATCGCGGCGGTGCTCACGGTCGTCACCGCCGCCGCGCCCAGCCTCTGGGCCGTCGCCGGGCTGCAGCTCGTGGCGCGGAACCTGGCCATCGCCGGCCTGCTGTGCGTCGACACGATCGCCGTCGAAGAGCTGCCCCCGGGTTCGCGTGCGATGGTCACCGGCCTCGGCACGCTCACCTACGGCCTCGGTGCCGGCATCATCGTGATGACCCTGCCGCTGACCGACCTCGGCTCGTGGGGGTGGCGCCTCACCTTCATCGTCGCCGGCATCACCATCCCGATGATCTGGTCCGCTGCCCGCTACCTGCCCGAGAGCGGCAGGTTCCGTCGCCTCGAACGCGAGCGGGAGCACGCCGACGTCGACGAGCCGACCGAGTCCCGCCGGATCCGCCCCGCTCGCTTCGTGCTGATCGCCGCGATGTTCCTGCTCTTCAACGTCTTCGTGGCCCCCGCGTCGCAGCTCCAGAACGACTACCTGCGCACCGACCGTGGGTTCAGCGGGCTGATGATCACACTGTTCGTGCTGGCGACCGCGACACCTGGTGGCCTCGGCGTGCTCGCCGGTGGACGACTGGCCGACATCAGGGGCCGTCGCGCCGCGATCGTCCCGGGCCTGATCGCGCTCGGTGTCTGCAACGCGCTGTTCTTCGCGCTGAGCGGCGCGCCGATGTGGTTCGCGTCGTTGCTCGGCTCGGTGCTCGGCGGACTCGCGATCCCGGCAATGGGCGTCATCGCGCCGGAGCTCTTCCCGACCGCCCGGCGAGCAGGCGTCAGGGGCTTCATCACGGCGATCGCCGTGGGCGGCTCGGTGTGCGGACTGATGATCGCAGGGCCGCTCGTCGACGCGAGGGGCTACGGGCCCACCTTCGCGCTGCTCGCCGTGGCACCCCTGCTCGCGGCAGGGCTCGCACTCGCCATCCCCGAGACCCGCGGCCGGGAGCTCGAGGACCTCAACCGCTGACGAGCCAGCTCAGCTGCCCTCGACTCAACTACTCCCTCAGCTCCAACTGCTGAGCCACTCCCGCACCGTGTCGACGATGAGCTCGTCGCAGCCCTTGAGGTCGTGCCGTGCGCCCGGCACCGTCACGATGCTCACCGGGGCGGGGATCACCTCGACCGCCGTTGCGAGCTCGTCGGGGGTGCCGAACGGGTCGCGGTCACCCGAGATGAACAGCGTCGGCACCTGGATGCGGGGCAGGTGCTCGATCCGGAGCCGCTCCGGCTTGCCCGGAGGATGCAGCGGGTAGCAGATCAGCACCAGTCCGGCGACGGGCAGCGGCTCCTCCTCGGTCGGCGCGCCCCTCGCCGTCGCACCCGTCGCACCGGCGGCAGCCATCGACGCCATGCGACCGCCCATCGAACGGCCCCCGAGCACGAGGCGGTCCGGGGTCGTGCCGAGTCGTGCGCACATCTCGGCCACGTCCGAACGCAACGAGACGATCAACTTGTTGGCCCGGTCGGGGGCCTTGCGACCCTCCTTGCGGTACGGGAAGTCGAAGCGCTCGACGTCGAGCGGCGCCAGGGCGTGCTCGAGCGCCACGAGCGACGAGTGGTCCCGAGAGCTGCCCGCTCCTGGCCACAGTGCGAGGCCCGCTGCATTCATCCGAGGAGGCCCGTTCATCCGAGGAGGATGCGCCGCGCTTCGGACAGATCCGCGATGCGCGAGGCGGCGCCGACGTCCTCGGCGCCGTGGTCGGGGTGGGCGGCCCGCAACTGGTCGCGGAAGGCCCGCTGCACGTCGCGACGGCTCGGCCCACCGGCCGGCGCGGCCGAGAGCTGCAGCAGCTGCATCGCCCAGGCGACGGGATCGGCCACCGCGGACAGGGTGAGGCCGTTCGAGGTGCCGGCGAGGTGGCTGAGCAGCGCGTCGGGCGACCTGCCACGCCACGCGAAGCCCTTGCGCACCGTCCCCATCACCGCGACCCGCAGCGCCTCGGGCACCGTCGCGACGGCGTAGATCGTGCAGAGCAGGTGCTGCGCCGCGGTCCCCTTGTCCTCGTCGAACTCGAAGCGGACGAGCTCGCCCTCTCCGACCAGGCGGTGCGAGCAGCGCTGCAGACCGACCCGGTCCTGTTGGAAGCGGTGTCGGACCCGTGGCTGCGCGATGCGCTGCCCGCGCTCCACCTCGTCCATCAGGTGCACCAGCTCGTCGTGGTGGTCCGGGTCGAGCTCCGGCGCGAACCTCGCCGCGATCCCGCCGAGCAGGATGCCCCCGAACCCGGGCGCGGGGTCCGCCGGCAGTTCGACCGACCCGAGCGCCACTCGACGCGTCGGTGCCACCGGGCGAGACAGGAAGCACTCGAGCTCCGCCAACACCATGGACGAAACCTAGTCGCGGCCCGATCCGGCCCACGATCGGCGGATTGCTCCCGCATGCATCCGAGGGCGTCAGCGGCGGCGGGGGTGGGCGCGCTGGTCGATGGCGCAGCGCACCTCGTCGGGACCGATCAACCCCGCAGGGCGACCATCGTCGTTCACCACCACGGCGTACTCGCCCCGGTGGTCGTGACGGCGCTCGATGAAGCCGAGCAGGTCCTCTTCCGCGGTGACGGTGCCGAGCAGCGAATCGGTCGCGGCGATTTCCGCGACCGTGGTCGCCGCCCACGCCTCGGCGGGCACACGACGCACGTCGGCCATGGTCACCACCGCGACCGGGGCACCGGTCCAACCGGTGACGGCGATCGCGCTGCGGTGCGTGTGACGCAGCGGCCCCTCGACCAGGTCGGCCACCGAGGTCCACGAGGACACCACCTGAGAGGTCGGTGCCATCACCTGACCGGTGGTGAGCCCCTGGAGCGCGCGTTCCCCGACGAAGTAGGTACGCTCGTTGCGGGCCGCCCCGAGCAGGAACCATCCGACGACGATGGTCGCAAGACCGTTCAGCGCCCGGAAGGCCACCAGCTCGACGAGACCGCCGACGACGAGCAGCACGCCGAGGACCTGACCGACACGTGCCGCCCGGATCCGGGCGCCGAAGCGGTCACCCGAGAGTCGCCACAGCGCGGCGGCGAGGATCCGTCCGCCGTCGAGCGGCGCGCCCGGCAACAGGTTGAGCAGACCGAGCGCCGCGTTGACCAGGGCCAGCCAGACCAGCACCGAGAGCTGCACCTCTGCGACCCCGACGACCTCGAGCGCCCAGGCCGCTGCGCCGAACAGGACCGCGAGGGCCAGGCTGACCGCCGGTCCGGCGGCGGTGATGCGGAACTCCGCCCCGGGGGTCTCGGGCTCGTTCTCGAACTGCGCGTAGCCGCCCAGGATCCACAGGGTGACCCGCTCGGGCCGCACCCCGTTGCGGCGGGCCACGATCGCGTGGCCGAACTCGTGGGCGACCAGCGACGACAGGAACAGCAGGGTCCCGAGTGCGCCGAGGCTCCAGTACACGGTCGCGACGTGACCCGGAGCTGCGCCGGGCAGGACCACCG
>JAFAFN010000284.1 GCA_023423475.1 Actinomycetes bacterium
CCGCCCGGGAGATCGCGGAGCGCCCCGAGCTGGTCGACCAGCCCCTCGACCAGGAGCACATCGCACACCTGCACGCCCGTCTCTCTCGTATCGAAGCGCACCTCGCCGAGATCGTCCGGGCCCAGGACGACGATCGCCCCATTCGCCCCGACGACGCCGGCAAGGACTGAGCTCAGGGCTCAGGCGTCGACGTCGGCCGCGGCGTAGCCGGCGATCAGCTCACGCTCGCGGTCGGCCTTCGGGAAGCAGAAGAACACGACCGCAGCCCCCAGCACGATCGCGATCGAGCCCGCCAGGTACGCCCAGTGCTGTCCCTTGGTGAAGGCATCGCGAGCCGCATCGGTGATCTGCGTCGCGTACTGCGGGTACTGCTTGGCGATCGCCTCGGCGCTGGCGAACGAGCGCAGCAGCTGGTCCTCGGTCGACGACGACACCTGCGACGCGTCGGGCGATGCGGCGATCGTCGCGGTGAACGCCTTGGCGTAGCCGGCGGTGAGCAGCGCGCCGAGCACCGACTGCATGATCGCCCCACCGAGGTCGCGCTGCAGGTCCGCGGTGCCCGAGGCCATGCCGGCCCGTGACACGGGCACCGAGCTGGTCAGCGAGTGCGACGCCGGCGTGCCGGCGAACCCGACCCCGATGCCGACCAGGGCGTAGGCGACCGCCACGTGCCAGAACTGGGCCGACTCGGTCCACAGCACGAGCATCGCGATGAATCCGAGGAAGCAGAACACGTACCCGAGCAGCAGCGTGAAACGGGCCCCCTTGGCCTCGACGAGCTTCGCCGAGCGGGGAGCGACGATGACCATGCAGATCGCCGCGGGAAGGATCGACGCACCTGCTTCGAGGGAGGAGTACCCGAGCACGTTCTGGAGGAACTGCTGGCCGACGAACATCGCGCCCATGAGCGAGCCGAACACGATGATGCCGCCGAGTGCGGCGACCCAGAACGGCGGCCGGGCGGCGACGTGCAGGTCGTAGAGGGGGACCGGCGCCCGGCGCTGACGCCACACGAACACGCCGATGAGCACCAGTGCGCTGACGCCGAGTCCGAGCGCCAGGGTCGCCTTGCCCGGCGACGGTGCGAAGTTGATGGCCAGCACCAATCCGGCGACGAACAGCACCGACAGCACGCCGCCGATGTTGTCGACCGGGTCGGTCGTCTCATTGACGTGGGCCGGCACCAGCCGCAATGCGAGCACCAGCGCGATCACCGCGAGCGGGAGGGTCAGCACGAACACCGACCCCCACCAGAAGTGGCCGAGCAGCCAACCCGAGGCGAGCGGCCCGAGGGCCGACATCGCACCGCCGAGCGCGGACCACAGGGCGATCGACTTGGTGCGCCCCGCACCGGACCACAGCGCCGTGATCAACGCGAGCGTCGTCGGGTACGCCATGCCCGCAGCCAGACCGCCGAGCAGCCGGGCCAGCACCAGGACCTCGACCGACGGCGCCCACGCGGCGAGCAGACAGGCAGGGATCGAGAGTCCGACACCGGCGAGCAGCATGAGCTTGCGGCCGTAGCGGTCACCCAGCGCGCCGAGGTAGAGCACCGAGGCGGCGAGTCCGAGCGAGTAGCCGATGGCGACCAGGTTGAGCTGGGTCTGGGACGCGTCGAAGGCCTTGCCGATGTCGGGTAGGGCGACGTTGGCGACCGCCAGGTTCAGGTTGGCGACGGTCGCGACCAGGATCAGCGTGAGCAGCACCAACGGCGCTCGGTCCGGGGCGCGGTCGGCGTCGGCCGGTGCTGCTGTGGTGTCGCTCACTTGATCCCTCCTCGTGGCCGCAGGCCCGGTGGGCCGGCCGGCCGAGCCGTCGCACGGCCCGTGAAAGTCCTACCAGCGTGCCGCTGCGACGTGCGGGATGTCGCCACCCGCATCGGGTGGGATCTGGCCGTATCGGGTGGACCTTGCCGCATCGGGAGGGGGCGGGGGCGTGCCACATGGCCGTTCCGCCGCGGGGGAGCGCCTTGACACCCTTCGCTACGCTGTCGCCATGACCGCGCAGGATCTCGTCGAGCGCATCATCGGGCCGCCCAGCCCGTACGGCAACCGCCCGACGTGGCGCGGCTGGCTGCACTTCGCGGCGTTCCTGGCCGTGCTGCCCGCAGGGCTCTACCTGCTCTCGGCCGCGGAGTCGGCGGCGGCCAGGGTCGCGGTCGCCATCTACTGGGCGAGCCTGGCCGGGCTGTTCGCGACGAGTGCGTCGTACCACCGCCTCGCCCGCACCCACCGGGCGGTGCTGTGGTTCCGTCGTGCCGACCACTCGATGATCTACCTGCTGATCGCGGGGACCTACACGCCGATCTGCCTGATCGCCCTGCCGGCCATCTGGGGCATCCCGATGCTCGTCGTCGCCTGGGTGACCGCACTGGCGGGCGTGATCATGAAGATGGTCCGGCTGCGCCTCGAGGGCGGCAAGTCCGGCTCGTGGCTCTACATCGTGATGGGCTGGGGTGCGGTCATCACCCTCCCGGTGCTCGTCACGAACCTCAACGCCGTGCAGCTCCTCCTGCTCGGCGTCGGCGGCGTGCTCTACACCGTCGGCGCCGTGGTGCTCGGCAAGAAGCGCCCCGACCCGGTGCCGTCCAAGTTCGGCTACCACGAGGTCTGGCACGGCTTCACGATCGCGGCGGGTGCGTGCCACTTCGCCCTGGTCGCCACGCTCATCTGAGCGTCCCGGGCCCGCTGCCGCGCCGCGGTGTGCTGACCCGCCGTCCCGGCGGCGTCTCGGCACGCCACCGGCGTCGTCTCGCCTCTCTGGTGTGCTGTGGCGCCGGCCGAGCGGCGTTCGTGCACGAACGCTGGGCTCGCGACGCCGCAGCGAAGCGTCAGATGGGGTCGGCCTTCGGGCCGAAGGCGTCCCAGCCGTCGTCGCCGGCATCCGGGTCGGACGGGGAGTCGGCGTCGCCCGCCCGCTCGACCGCTGGCCCGGCGGGCGCCGGCGCCGGAAGGTCATGGCCGTGTGAGTGACCGTGATCGGCGTGGCCCCCGTGCCCGTGGTCGTGGCCAGCATGGATCTCTTCACGACCGGTGAGCACCGCGGCGGCCAGTGCGGTCGTGATCGGCACCGCCAGGATCAGCCCGATCGAGCCGACGAGCATGCGCACGACCTCGACCGCGACGATCTCGCTCGTCACGATGCGTCCCGCCGAGCGGGCACCCTGGCTGAAGAGCAGCACCAGCGGCAGGGTCGCACCCGCATAGGCGAGCACGAGCGTGTTCACGGTCGACGCGACGTGGTCGCGCCCGACCCGGATCGCCTCTCGGTACAGCTCGACCCGGCGGAACCTCGGGTTCGCCCGCTTGAGCGCCGCCACGGCCGAGACCTGCGTGACGGTGACGTCGTCGAGCACGCCGAGCGCGCCGACGACGATGCCGGCCACGAGCAGTCCGCGTAGGTCGAGCGCCTGCGCCGTCACCCGCAACGCCTGCGCGTCCTCGGACGCCAGGCCCGACAACGAGGTCAGCTCGGTCGCGACCAGGGCCATCAACGTGATGAGCGCGAGGGCCAGCAACGTGCCTGCGAGCGCGACCGTCGTCGCCGGGTTGATGCCGTGGGCCAGGTAGAGCGCCAGGAACGCGATCGCCGCGCTCGCGCACAACGCGACCAGCACCGCGGACTCATTGCGGATCAGCGCGGGGACGAGGAACACCACGAGGATGACGCCGCTCCCGGCCAATCCGGCAAGGGCGCGCAGGCCCTGCCAGCGACCCACGGCGATCACCGCGACGACGAACAAGGCGACGAGCCACCACATCGGTGTCGAACGCTGCACGTCGGAGTAGCTGTAGCGGTACGGCGGGGGACTGGTGACGACGTCGAGCAGCACGACCTCGTCGCCGACGTGCTGCTCGGGCACGCCGAAATCGGTGTCGCGGACCAGGAACTCGCCCGTGTCGCCCGCGTCGGCGCCCGAGGTGATGTCGACCTCGACGCGCCAGCACCCGGCGAGGGCTTCGGCCTCGACGGCGTCGCACTCGGTGCGCTCGACCAGGGTGACCGTGGCGTCGACGTAGGTGCCCGGTTGGGCGACCAGCTCGGGTGCCTCGCCGCGGGGCCACAGCACGCCGAGGCCCACGATCGTCAGCACGGCGACCGCGATGACGGCCCGCACGACCCACGTGCGGGTCACCTCGCTGCGTCGCAGGTCCTGCTCGACGGCCGCGTCGAGCCCGGCTCGCCCGTCGGTCGGGTCGGGCGGAGCGGACGAGGTCTCCGCGCTCACGACGCCATGAGCTCGACCCGGTTGCCGTCGGGGTCGGCGACGAAGACCAGGTCGACACCGAGGGCGGCCCGGGTCGCCTCGATGACGGTGCCGCCGTGTTCGACCAGGCGGGCGACGTCGCCGTCGAGGTCCTTCGTACGCAGCGCCAGGTGGGTCAGCCCGAGCTGGGAGCGGGACGCCGAGGGGGTGCCCGTCGCCCCGGGGGTCGAGTAGGCGAGCAGCTCGATGGCGGTGTCGCCCGAGCGGATGAACTGCGACACCACGACGACGCGCTCACCGACCTCGAGGGCACGGTCGAGTCCGACGAGCGTCTCGCTGTCGAGCTCGTAGCGCTCGGCCGCGGTGAACCCGAGTCCGTCGCAGTAGAAGCGCAACGCGGCGTCGAGATCCGAGACGCACAGACCGAAGTGGGAGACCGTGGGCGAGGGCTGGCTCATGGCCCTCGGTTCTACACGAGCATCAGGCGGTGGCGGCGCCGACCGCTCTCGGGGCGACGTCGAGGTGCTCGGCGAGCAGCTCGAAGCTGTGGGCCCGGGCCTCGTGGCTGTGCGCCATGGTCAGTACCATCACCTCGTCGGCGACGGCCTCATCCGCGAGCACCCGGAGCCGCGCGGCGACCGCCGAGCCGGAGCCGATCGTGTGACGTGACCGGTTGGCGAGGCGCTGCTGCTCCTCGGCGGGGGAGTACTCGTAGGCGAGCGCCTCCTCGAAGGTCGGTGCCGGACCGTTGCGACCCTTGCCGATGTTCAGCCACGCCAGGTCGAGCGTCGCGGCGAGCCGTTCGGCCTCGTCGTCGGTGTCGGCCGCCAGGGCCGAGAGCCCGAGGATCGAGTACGGCTCGGCGAAGAAGCGGCTCGGTCGGAACTCGTCGCGGTAGTGGCGCAGCACGGCGGCCGCGGGACCCGGGTTGATGTGGCTGGCGAACGCGAAGCCGAGGCCGAGCGCCGCGGCGAGCTGCGCCGAGTAGCCACTCGATCCGAGGAGGAAGATCTGTGGTGCGTCGCCGCCCTTCGGGGTCGCCGTGACGCTGGCGAACTGGTGCGTCGGGTCGAGCCCGTCGGTGAGGAAGCCGAGCAGGTCCTCGAGCTCCTCGGGGAAGTTCTCGGCACGCAGCGCGGCGGGGGTTCGGCGCAGGGCGAGGGCGGTGCGCCCGTCGGTGCCCGGTGCGCGTCCGATGCCGAGGTCGATGCGCCCGGGGTGCATCGCCTCGAGCAGTCGGAACGACTCCGCGACGTGCAGCGGCGCGTGGTTCGGCAGCATCACGCCACCGGAGCCGACCTTGAGCGTCGAGGTCGCCGCGGCGATGTGGGCGATGAGGATCGACGGCACCGACGACGCGATCGTCTCGGTGTTGTGGTGCTCGGCGAGCCAGTAGCGCTCGATGCCGAGGGCTTCGACGTGACGGGCGAGCTCGACCGAGCTGGACACGGCGTCGGCGACGGAGCCACCCGCCGGCACCGGACAGACGTCCAGGACCGAAAGGCGCAGCGGACGGTGGGCGGAGGGTGTCGACATCAACGGCTCCAACGAGGCCCGGCGGCCCGGTATTCCTGATTCACCGGACCGCCGGACCGCTGGGCTCAGGGCTGGGCCAGCGAGGGGTCGACCCGTGGGACCAGGGCCAGCTGACGTGACTGGGCGACGAGGCGCCCCGCCGAGTCCCAGATCTCGCCGTCGACCTCGAGGAAACCGTCCGCGATGAAGCGGGTGCGGAAGTCGCACGCCAGCCAACCCGGCTCGGGCCGTGCCCGGATGTGCGCGGTCAGCTCGAGCGTCGGCACCCAGCCGATGGGCAGGTCCGAGTTGAAGATCGTCGGCGGGAACGCGTCGACCGCGGTGAGCAGCGTGAGCGTGGTGACCGGCTGGTCGCCGGGCAGGCGGAACCAGCCCCGGAGTCGAGGGGTGCCGGCGCGGATGCCCTCGAGGAAGCGGCCATCGTCGGGGTGCAGTCGCAGCTCGACGTGCCCCATGAACGGCGGGGGGAACGGCTCGGCGGGGATCACTGCCAGGCAGTCCTCGACCGGCGGCAGATCTGGCGGTGCGCCGGCGACCAGGAAGGTGGTCTCCGGGTCGGGCTCGCCGAGGTCGCCGCAGGTGCCGAGCGCGGTGATGACCGGCTTGCCGTCGCCATCCGCGACCGTCGCGTTCACCGTGGCGAAGCGCCGGCCGCTGCGCACCACCGAGGTCTCGATCGAGACCCGACCGGCGCGGCCGGGAGAGAGGTAGTGCGCCGTGACCGTGATCGGATCGCGACGTCCGGTCGCGGCGCACATCGCCCGGCCGGCCACGGCGAGCAGGTAGCCGCCGTTGACGTTGCCCATGATGTCCCAGCCCTCGGCGAGCTCGGCCCGGTAGCGGCCGTCGCCCTCGGGGTGCACGGTGGTCGCCAGCGCGTAGTCGCCGGGGTCGGAGCTGGTGGTGTCGGGGCCGGTGGTGTCCGGACCGGTCGCGTCGGGGCTGCTCATCGGGCGATCATGCCAGCGCGTCGGCGGGCTCGTCGGCCGCGTCGACGTCGGTGCCGCGGGCGGGCAGGAAGATCAGCGCCGAGATCGACCCGAGAGCGGCGGCGGCCGCGGCGATGCGCACGCCGCCGGTGAGACCGTCGAGGAAGGCGGTGCGGGTGGCGTCCAGGATGATCTGCTTGCCCTCGGGCGGTGCCATGTCGGCCACGACGACCGCGGCCTGCACCGAGCCCTTCGCGGCGTCCATCGCCTCGGCGGGGATCGGCAGTCCGGCGAGCAGCTCGACGAGCTTCGGTCCGTAGATCGAGCTGAACGTGGACCCGACGACCGCGACGCCGAGGGTGCCGCCGAGCTCACGGGTCGTGTCGTTGACCGCCGAGCCGACACCCGCCTTGTCGCGGGGGAGTGCGCCGAGGATCGCCTCGGTGGCCGGCGCGGTGGTCATCGTCATGCCCGCCGCGATGAAGATCATCTGGAAGACGATCGGCCCCCAGTAGGGGGTGTCGGCCTCGAGCGTCGAGGCCCAGGCGAAGCCGATCGCCATCGAGGCGAGGCCCGTCGCCACCACCCGGGTCGACCCGAAGCGCAGCGCCAGACGGGCGGCGATGGGTGCGGTGACACCCGCGGCGATCGCGAACGGCAGCGTGTGCAGGCCCGCCGACAGCGTCGAGTAGCCCCTGATCACCTGGAAGTACTGGGTGATCAGGAAGATGAAGCCGAACAGCCCGAAGAAGGCGACGGCCACGGCGAAGCTCGCGGCGGAGAATCGCGGGTTGGTGAAGACGGTGACGTCGAGCATCGGGTCGTGACGTCGGCGCTCCCAGAGGATGAACGTCACGAAGAGCACCGCGAACACGGCGAAGCCGGTCAGCGTGACGACGTCGGTCCAGCCACGGTGCGGTGCCTCGATCACGGTGTAGACGAGCAGCGCGATCGCGCTGATCGACAGCACGAGGCCGAGCGGGTCGAGGCGACCGGCGTCGGGGTCCTTGGTCGTCGGGATCAGTCGGTGTCCGAAGAACAGTGCCGCGAGCACGATCGGCACGTTGACGAGGAAGATCGAGCCCCACCAGAAGTGCTCGAGCAGGTAGCCGCCGGTGAGCGGGCCGAGGGCGACGGCGAGGCCCGAGATGGCCGACCAGGCGCCGATGGCCTTGGCCCGTTCGGTCGGGTCGGTGAAGACGTTGGTGAGGATGGCGAGCGTGGCGGGGAAGACGAGTGCGGCGCCGACGCCCATGGCGGCCCGGGCGCTGATGAGCCCGGTGGCGCTGCCGGAGAAGGCGGCTGCGACCGACGTGATGCCGAAGAGCACCAGGCCGATCTGCAGCGCACCCTTTCGGCCGTAGCGGTCACCGAGGCTGCCGAAGGCGAGCAGCAGCCCGGCGAACACGAGGCTGTAGGAGTCGACGATCCACTGCAGCTGGCTGGTGCTGGCGTCCAGCTCCTTGCTGAGCGTCGGCAGCGCCACGTTCACGATCGTGTTGTCGACCACGACGAGGAACACGCTGAGGCCGAGTACGGCGAAGATCGACCACCTGCGACGGTGGATGAGTTCTGGGTCCATGGGGGAGTCCTCTCGTCGGTCCTTGTAGGACAACGTTCCGTAGTTATAGAGCGACGTGCCATTGCATGTAAAGAGGCGTACGATGTGGCACGTGACCAGGTCCGGGAAGTTCGCTCCGATCTCCAAGCGGGTCGCTGCCCGAGCCGCTCGCACGCCGAGCGCCCAGGTCGAGCGCTCGGTGATCGACGCCGCGGAGCAGCTGCTCGTGACCGAGGGCATCGCGGCGTTGACGGTGCGGGGCATCGCCGGGGCGGCGGGTGTCGCACCGATGAGCGTCTACAACCACCTCGGCGGCAAGGACGGCGTGCTCGACGCGCTGCTCGTGCGAGGCTTCGACCGGCTGAGTGCGGCGATGGCCGAGGTGGCGAGCGACGATCCCTACGAGGACCTCGTCGAGGTCGGACGCCGCTACCGGGCCTTCGGTCGTGAGTACCCGCAGCACTACCAGCTCATGTTCGAGCGGGCCGTGCCCGACTACGAGCCGTCCGAGATGACGCTGGGCCACGCCCACGCGACGTTCAAGGAGCTCGAGGTGCTGGTGCGCCGGGCGATGTCCGCGGGCGTCATCGTCGACGCCGACCCCGCCGACGTCGCCCAGACGCTCTGGAGCAGCTGCCACGGGATCGTGTCGCTCGAGCTGCACGGCATGGGCTTCTGCGACGACCTGCCGGCGCATCAGGAGGAGGCCGCCGCGACGGTGCTGCGTGGGCTCACCGTCGCAGCGCCTGCTCGGCCCGTGGCCCCCGCGGAGTAGTACGCGGCACCAGCGCGCCGCTTGTCGACGAAATGGTGGGACCGGCGTCGAGTGTCCGGTGTCGGGGGAGTGCTCCCCGGTGACGTGGCGACGCACTGCGGTGATGCTCGATCGATGGACTCTCGATCGAGCGACGATGACCTCGGCCGTTCCCCCCGTTGCATGCTCCGGCCCGATGACCTGAGAGGTAGCAACCTCCGCTACTGCCTGCTGACGCTGCTGTGGCAGCACGGCCCGGCGACGACGGCCGAGCTGCGTGCCCAGCTCGAGGGGCTGGGGCTGACCGTCGGTGGTCGCGACCCGAACAAGACCCTCGGCGACGTGCTGCGCTACGAGGTCACCAGGGGCAGGGTGCGTCGGCTGGGGCGTGCCCGCTACATGGCGCTACCCAGGCCCGACACCACGACGCGCCGTCATCGAGATCGCCTGCACGACCTGCTCCGTGAAGCCGCCGTTCGTCGGACCGCCGCGACCCGGGCTGCGTGACGGCCGTGGCATTTCGTCGACAAGCGGCGCGCCAGCAACACCCGCAACGCGGAACGACCACCGGCGTGCACGGCACACCGGTGGTCGTCACCACCAGATCAGGTCGACTGCGGGCTCACGTCGACTGCTGGATCACGTGGATTGCTGGATCACGTGGACTGCATCGCCTCGAGCATGTCGAGCTTGGTGGCCCGACGGGCCGGGATGAGCGAGGCGAGCACACCCACGAGGATGCCGGTCAGGAAGATCAGCCCGACACGGAACCAGTTGAACGACAACCCGATGCCGACGTCGTTGATCTTGATGCTCGACACGAGCACCCAGCTCAAC
>JAFAFN010000314.1 GCA_023423475.1 Actinomycetes bacterium
CTCGGTGTCGTCCGCCTCGGTCGGCTCGGTCTCGAGGGGCTCGGGAGGGGGACCTGCGGGGGTGGTCGACTCGTTCATTCCACCCGTTGGTCTAGCCCGTCCCCGGTGTCGGGGGTAGGCAGCGGTACCATGTCCCCGATGACCCCCCGACTCTCTGAGGAGACCGGGCGCGTGCTCGGCGGAAGATATCGGTTGGTTGCCCCCATCGGCGTGGGGACCTCCTCCCGCGTCTTCCTCGCAGTCGACACTCAGCTGCGTCGCCAGGTCGCGGTCAAGCTGCTCCACGAGGCACTCGCCGAGGACGAGGCGTTCCTGCGCCGGTTCCGCGCCGAGGCCCGCGCCGCGGGTGCGCTGAGCCACCCGAACATCGTCGCGGTGTTCGACTGGGGAGAGGACCACGCCGAGGGCGGCGTCGTGCCGTACCTGGTCACCGAGTACCTGGGCGGCGGCAGCCTGCGCGACATGCTCGACCGCACACCGACGTTGACCGCGTCCCAGACGCTGCTGGTCGGACTCGACTCCGCCAGGGCGCTCTCGCACGCGCACCTGCGCGGCCTGGTGCACCGGGACGTCAAGCCCGGCAACCTGCTCTTCGACGACGAGGGCCGTCTACGGCTCGCCGACTTCGGCCTGGCCCGCGCCCTCGCCGAGGCGTCGTGGACCGAACCCACCGGCACGGCGGTCGGCACCGCCCGGTACGCCTCGCCCGAACAGGCGCTCGGACGGCGACTCGACGGCCGCTCCGACGTCTACTCGCTGGCCCTGGTGCTGGTGGAGTGCATGACGGGCCAGGTGCCCTTCGCCGCCGACACCACCGCTGCGACCCTGGCGCTGCGGACCCAGGGCGACCTCGAGCTCGGCCCCGAGCTCGGTGGTCTCCGGTCCGTGCTCGAGCGCGCCGGCCGACTCGACCCCACCGAACGCCCCGAGGCCGCCGAGTTCGAGATCGCCCTCATGGCGACCGCCGAGGAGTACGAGCGACCCGAGCCGCTGCCGATCGTCCCGACGCTCGGCGACGGCCAGGAGACCTCCGAGATGCGACTGGTCGACGAGGTCGCTGGTGTGGCGGGCCTCGCTGCTGCCGCGCCCCGCGACCCCGAGGTCCTGCCGGTGCCGCCTCCCGAGGTGATCGGCGAGGAGCCCGCCGACGAGCTCGTGCTCGACGGAGCTGCCGCCCCGGCGAACGGCTCCGCTGCGGGCGCCCTGGTCGAGACCGACCCGTCCGAGGCACCCGAGGTCGCCACCTCGCTGCGGGACCCGATCACCGTCGCCCAGGAGCACGAGCTGCTCGCAGGATCGCGCCCCGCCTCGTTCGGACCGGTCGAGCCCTACGGCGTCGACCCCGCCCCGGTGGTCGCCCCGACGACCGCCCGACAGCAGCGCAAGGCCGACAAGGCCGCGGCCAAGAGCGAACGCGCCGCGCAGAAGGCATCCGCCCGTGCCGCCCGGCCGATCCGACGCTGGCCCCGCAGGGTCCTGGCCATCCTCACGGTGCTCGCCCTCATCGGCGGCGCCGCAGCCGGTTGGTGGTTCCTGATCCGCATCCCGGTGCACGACGTGCCCGACTTCTCGGACCTCACCGTCGAACAGGCGACCTCCGAGGCCGAGCGCCTGGGCTGGGACGTCGACGCCGACACCGTCGACCGTCGCGACGGCACCGAGCCCGGCGACGTGCTCGAACAGGTGCCCGCTGCGGGCACCGCCCTGGCCGAGGGCGAGACCGTCATGCTCACCGTGTCGCTCGGCGCCACGCTCGCGGTCGTCCCCGACGTGGTCGGAGCGACCGAGGCCGACGCCCGCACCGAGCTCGAATCGCAGGGCTTCGTCGTCGGCGAGGTGACCACGGCACACGACGAGGACCGGGCGAAGGGAGAGGTCGTCACAATGGCGCCCGCTCCGGGTGCCCCGCCGGTGGACGACAGGGGACAGCTCCCGAAGGGGACCACGGTCGACCTGGTCGTCTCGGACGGCCCGGCCCCGCGGGCGGTGCCGACCGGGCTGCAGGGCATGACCCGTGCCGAGGCCGAGGCCGCGCTCGCCGCAGTCCAGCTCGAGGCCAGCGTCGACGAGCGGCACAACGAGACGGTGCCCGCGGGCGACGTCGTCTCGGTGAGCGACGCCGCGGGCACCGAGCTGCCCCGCGGCGCCTCGGTCACCATCGAGGTCTCGCTCGGCCCGGCCCCGATCGCCATCCCCGACGTCCGCTACATCACGGGATCGATGGCGGCACAGGAGCTCGAATCCAAGGGATTCGTCGTGGCGGGCATCGAGGGATCACCCTCGGGCATGGTGCTGGCGACCGATCCGGTCGCCGGTGAGCTGCACCAACGCGGCACCCCGGTGCGCATCTTCACCCGCTCCTGAACCCCGCTCCGGACCGGCGACCGCTGGGCTCTCCGACCGGCGACCGCTGGGCGCGCGATGATCCACCACTTTGCGTGCGGCACCACCTACGTTGACCCCATCGGGACCGTCGCACCCGTTGGGGTGGTCTGCTGGACGTGGTGTTCCCCAGCCGCCGCGATGAGGCGGCCACCCCAACAGGGCGACGGTCCCGGCCCGACTCGGACGACGTGGAGCGGAGCAGTACGATCCGTGCCGAATGTCGCGTCCCTCACCGCCACCTGACGACGACGCACCCGAGGAGCTGACCGCCCTCGCGATCGATGCGCCCGGCGTCGACGAAGAGGCGACGGTGCCGTGGCCGCTGCTCTGGCAGCGCCGCACCGCGCAGCGGGTCCAGGGCAGCGACCGCGGCGCGTGGATCATCACCTGGACGGTGCTCTTCGGGACCTTCTGGGTCGCCAGCACGATCACGATCCTGGCGGTCAGCCGCCCGCAGATCGCCCAGGACCTGAACGCCTCGGTCGAGAGCCTGGTCTGGCTCATCTCCGGACCGACCATCGCCGTCGCACTGACGGGGACCACCGCCGGCAAGCTCGGCGACCTGCACGGACACCGCAAGGTCTTCCTCATCGGCATGAGCGTGTCGGCCGTGTTCGTGGTCGCCTCCGCGCTCGCCTGGTCCGGCCCGTCGCTCATCGTGTTCCGTGTGCTCGCGGCGACCGCAGGCGCCGCCACCGGCCCGAGCTCGCTCGCCATCATCAACGGACTGTTCTCGAAGGAGAACCGCTCGAAGGCACTCGGGTTCTGGTCGCTCGTCGTCGCCGGCGGGCCGGTCGTCGGACTCGTCGTCGGCGGGCCGTTGGTCGAGAACCTCGGGTGGCGCACGATCTTCTGGGGTCAGGCACCGCTGCTCGCGCTGTCGGTCCTGCTGGCGTGGCTGCTGGTGCCCGAGACCGCCCGCCGTCGCGGGGTGCACTTCGACCTCAAGGGGCAGGCCGTGCTCTTCGTCGGCCTCGGGTTGCTGCTCTTCGGCATCGACCGCGTCGCCGCCTGGGGCCTCGTGAACCCGTGGGTGCTCGGCTCGTTCGTGGCGACCGCCGCGGTGGTCTGGTGGTTCGTGCAGGTCGAGCGACGACAACCCCATCCGCTGATCCCGCTCGAGTGGTTCCGGCGCAGCGGGTTCGCGGTGCCCGTCGTGGTCTCGTTCTTCATGCAGTTCGGCTACATGGGCGGCTTCACCCTCACCCCGAAGCTGCTCACCGAGGTCCGTGGTCTCGGCCCCGAGACGATCTCGCTGCTGATGATCCCGCGCCCGCTGACCTTCGCCATCGCCGGCCCGGTCGCCGGCATGCTGGCGGGACGCATCTCGACCCGTGTCGCCATCGTCTCGGGCATGGCGTCGGTCGCGCTGTCGATGGGGCTGTTCGCGTTCGCCTCGGCCGACCCCGGCACCGTCGTGGTGCTGCTCGCCCTGACGCTGTCGGGCATCGGCGTCGGCGCCTCGCTGCCCAGGGTGTCCGCCTCGGTCGCGAACTCCGTCGAGGACGTCGACCTCGGAGTCGCCGGTGCGACCCAGCAGCTCTTCGCCCAGATCGGCACCACGGTCGGGATCAACCTGCTCGAGACGATCCAGGTCGCCGCGGCGGGCACCATGGCCGTCGCCAGGTCGTACTCGATCGCCTACGGCGTCGGTGCCGCGGTCTCGGTCGTCGGTCTGCTCGTCGCCTTCGGGTTGCGGGAACCTCGCCGCAGCTCCGCCTGATCCGTCCCCGGACGCGACGCCGCCCCGGTGAGCGGACTCACCGGGGCGGCATCGACGAACGTTCAGCGGTGACTACTCCGTGATGGCCTGGATGGCCGCGGCCACCTCGGCGGCCTTCGGGTCAGCCGCACCGGTCTGCATGGCCATCAGCTTGGTCATGTCGCCGTCGACCTTGACCTTGCCGGCCATGAACGCCTGCATGCCGGCCTGCGGGTTGCCGTCGACGAGGATCGCCTTGGCGGTGTCGTAGTCGAGGGTGACGGTGAGGTCGGGGTTCTCGAGGTGCCCGAAGTCCATCTCCATCTCGCCGCCGGAGGTGTCCATGTGGGCGTTGATGTCGCCGTCACCGAACGGGACGCCGGTGATCACCTGGTTCATCCGCACCGCGTGGGCAGGCGCCGGGGCGTCGCCCGAGTGCTGCTCACGGATCGCCCTGGCCTCGGCGACCCACTCCTCGCTCAGGAACTTGTACTTGGGCATCTGACGCCCCCCTTTTCTCGTCGAGCGGGCAGAGCGTAGTGCGACGCGCCCGCCGATGCCCCGACAACTTGACCGTTCGGTCAAGGACGCCGCCCCGGTCAGGAACGTGCTCGCGAGCGGTCCGGGTACGGTGTTGCCCGGAAAGGGGGCCCAGATGACCGAGATCCTTCCTGGTGCCGAACCGATGACCGCCGAGGGCAACCGCACCGGCGTGCTGGTCCTGCACGGCTTCACCGGCAACCCGCAGTCGATGCGCCCGCTCGCCGAGTCCTTCGCCGCCGCGGGGTACACCGTCGAGATGCCGCTGCTGTCGGGTCACGGCACCAGCGTCGACGACATGCTCGGGACGACCTGGGCCGACTGGTCCGCAGATGCCGAGGCCGCGTACGAGCGCCTGGCGGCGCGTACCGACCAGGTCGTGGTCGCCGGGTTGTCGATGGGCGGCTCGCTCACCGTCTGGCTCGCCACGCGCCATCCCGAGATCGCCGGCATCATCTGCGTGAACCCCGCCACGCAGGCGGCTGCAGAGGTGCGCGACTTCATCCAGACCCTCGTCGACGACGGTGCCGAGGTCATGGACTCGATCGGCTCCGACGTGGCGGATCCCGCCTCGCCCGAGCTGGCCTACCCGAAGACCCCGCTGCGCCCGCTGCTGTCGATGTTCGACGCCGCGAACGAGGTGCAGTCCTCGCTGGCGAACATCACCTGCCCGCTGCTGCTGTTCACCAGCCCCGAGGACCACGTCGTGCCGCCCGCCGACTCCGACTTCCTCGCCGGCGCGGTGTCGGGCCCCGTCGAGCGCGTCAGCTGCGACCGCAGCTACCACGTCGCCACCATCGACTACGACAAGGACCTCATCATCGAGCGGTCCCTCGAGTTCGTCGCCCGCGTCACGGCCTGATGGCCGAGCCCACGGGCGCGGCGACCTGGTCCGATCCCGACCGCGTCGAGGGCTACCTCGCACGCATCGAGCGCAGCGAGCCACGTCGGGCGGGGGAGCAGGCGCTCGTCGAGGTGCTGCCCGCGTCGGTCGACCGCGCGCTCGACCTGGGCTGCGGCGACGGTCGCCTCGCCGAGCTGGTCCGAGCGGCCCGGCCGGGGATCAGCGAGATCGTCTGCACCGACGCGTCACCCGCCATGCTCGAGCTCGCCCGGGAGCGCTTCGTCGACGACACCAGGGTGCAGGTGCTCGACCACGACATGACCACGTCGATCGAGGCGTTCGGGACCTTCGACGTCGTGGTGTCGGGGTTCGCGATCCACCACCTCGAACACGAACGCAAACGTGGGCTCTTCGCCGAGATCGCACGCTGCCTACGGCCCGGCGGGGTGTTCGCCAACCTCGAGGTGGTCGCCTCGTCGACCCCCGAACGCCACGAGGAGTTCTTGGCGGCGATCGGCCGGCCGGCCGATGACCCTCAGGACCGACTGGCCCCGATCGAGCAGCAGCTCGACTGGATGCGCGACGCGGGGCTGACCCAGGTCGAGTGCATCTGGCGTTGGAGAGGGTTCGCGCTGCTGGTCGGCAACGCCTGAGCTCAGGCGGACGCGGTGCGACGGCGTGCTGCGAGCAGCACCACACCGGCGAGCAGCGCCGCGCCGCCGGCGAGCGCGATGGCGGCGGTGTCGCCACCGGTGAAGGCCAACGACGCGCCCTGCGCGGCGGGCCGCTCGGCGGTCGCCGCGGCGACCTCTGCAGGCGCCGGTGCCTCGGGCTCGAGAGTGTTGTTCAGCACCTCGGGCGGCGGCTCGTTGCCGACGTAGGCGCCGCCGATGCCCGGCGGGACGTCGACGTTCTCGGCGCCGGCCGATGCCGTGCCGAAGGCCAGGACGGCGAACAACGCCGCCACGACGATGAGTGACTTCTTCCCCAGACGCATGACGTCAGGATACCACTCCGCGTGGTCGTCCTGAAGGGGGTGAAATGACCTGTCGACGCCCGTTCTCAGCGGGTTCCCAGGTCGTCGAGCTCGACGGTGACGGGCCGGCGGTCGATCCACTGCTCGTCCCCGGCGGTCCACTCCACCGGCGGGATGCGCGCACCGGGCACCACCTCGACGGACTCCCACTCGACCGGGAGGTCGAAGGTGAAGGTCACCTCGGTCGTCGCGCCGCTCAGCAGGCGGATCTCGGCGCCGATCACCCTGGTCGGGCCGTCAGGACCGGCGAGCACCGCGTCGGCGCCCCTGACCTCGGGATTGCCCGCGCCGGCGGGCATCGCGAGGGTCAGGATCCCGCCGTACTCACCCGCCACCGCACCGTCGGCGTAGGGCCCTGCGACGTAGCGGGGCAGTCCCTCGGGTGTGGTGTTGGTCAACGTCACCGTGACCGACACTCGCCGCATGGCGTCGTCGACGGTGGCGGTCAGCTCGGCGTCGATCTCGACGAACTGGTCCAACTTGTTGCCGAAGCGGTTCAGCAGCGAC
>JAFAFN010000348.1 GCA_023423475.1 Actinomycetes bacterium
CCATCGGCTACGTCGACCTGGCGGACGCCGCCAAGGCGGACCTGACCTTCGCCGCCGTGAAGGACCAGGCCGGCGAGTACGTGAAGCCGACGGCCGAGGGCGTCCAGACCGCACTCGAGAACGCCGAGGTGGCCGACGACCTCACCTACAACCCCCTCAACTCCGAGGGCAAGGGTGCGTACCCGATCACGGCCCCGACCTGGATCCTCGCCATCGCCGAGCAGTCCGACGCCGGCAAGGCCGAGACCCTGAAGACCTACCTGCGCTACGTGCTCACCACGGGCCAGGAGCAGGCGTCCTCGACGGGCTACACGGCGCTGCCGACCGAGCTCGCCGAGAAGGCCATCGCCCAGAACGACGACATCAAGGGCTGAGTCACCCCCCCTGACCCCCGAGGTCCCGTGTCCGGCCGCGAGCCGGGCACGGGACCGACGGGGTCGATCCATTCCACCGGCTGACCTCCGCAGGCCAGCCACCGACCGGCCCTCTCCACCGACGGGAACGCAGCGCAACCCATGACCATGCAACTCGAACGAGATCCGGCACCGCCCGAGGTGACCCTGGACGATCTCACCACCGAAGGCCGAGGTGCCGGCGTCGATCGCCTGTTCCGCCGTGTGGCCATGCTCGCCGGCGCCGCGGTCCTGCTGATCCTCCTGCTCATCGCGATCACCACGACCCAACAGGCGTGGCCGGCGTTCAGCGAGTTCGGCCTGGACTACTTCTTCGGTACCGAGTGGATCCCCTCCGAGGGGCTCTACGGGATCCTGCCGCTGGTGTACGGCACCGTCGTCGTGTCACTCATCGCCATCGTGTTCGCCGTGCCGATCAGCGTCGGCATCGCGCTGTTCATCACCGAGCTCGCCCACCGCCGCATCCGGGGCTCCATCACGCTGGTGATCGACCTGCTCGCCGCGGTGCCCTCGGTCGTCTTCGGCCTGTGGGGCTTCTACCAGCTCATCCCGATCTTCCAGTCGGTGTTCAACTCGATCGCCGACGTCCTCGCCCCCATCCCGGTGTTGAACGTGCTGTTCGCCCCCGGATCCGGCTCGAGCTTCATGAGCGCCGGGCTGGTCCTCGCCCTCATGATCACGCCGATCATCACCTCGGTCACCCGAGAGGTCTTCATGACCGTCCCGGTGAACGACAAGTCCGGTGCCCTCGCCCTCGGTGCGACTCGCTGGGAGATGATCCGCGGCGTGGTGATCCCGCACTCCAGCGGCGGCCTGACCGGCGCCGTCATGCTCGGCCTCGGTCGTGCGATGGGCGAGACGGTCGCCGTGGCCCTGCTGATCGGCGCCTCGCCGCAGATCGCCGCCAACCTGTTCGGCCGTGGCGAGACCATGCCGGCGCAGATCTTCCGGAGCCTCTCCGAGGCCGGCGGCACGTACCGCTCGGCGCTCATCGGGCTCGGCGTCTGCCTGTTCGTCCTCACCGTCGCCATCAACATCTCCGCACGACGGCTCGTCGTCATCGTCGACCGCCGCACGAAGGGAATCGTGTGACCTCCCCCCGATCCTCCGATCCGTCGACCATGACCGAGCTGGACAACGACCTCACCGGCGTCAGCACCTCCGAGATCGCCCGCATGCTGTCGGGCGCGGACATGCCGCGGAAGCGGCGGGTGAAGAACACCCTGGCGTCGATCGCGATGGTCCTCGCGTTCTTCGTGGCCGCCGTGCCGCTGGTGGCCATGGGCGTCAACGTGGTCTCCCAGGGCATCGGCGTGGTGCTGAACGTCGACTGGTGGACCCAGCCGATCCCGGGTGACGTGGGTCGTTCCGACTTGTCGGGCAACGAGGACCTGTGCGACCTCGGGTTCGGTGACGCCGACGCCTGCGCGGGTGAGGCGGCCGAGACCTCGACGGTGATGGGCATGCAGCCCGCCATCGTCGGCACGTTCCTCACCGTGTTCGGCGCGTCCGCGTTGGCGATCCCGCTCGGTGTGATGGGTGCCATCTACCTCAACGAGTACGGCAAGAAGGGCCGGCTCGCCTCGTTCATCCGCTTCATGACCGACGTGATGGTCGGCGTGCCGTCGGTCGTCATGGGCGTGTTCATCTACTCGATCTGGGTCGTCCGGTTCGGATCGTCGGGCAAGTCGGCCTTCGCCGCCGCGCTGGCGCTCGCCTGCCTGATGCTGCCGATCGTGGTGCGCTCGACCGAGGAGATGCTGCGGCTGGTGCCCGACTCGTTGCGAGAGGCGTCGGCGGCCCTCGGCACCCGCACGTGGAAGACCACGGTGTCGGTGGTGCTGCCCGCAGCCCTCGCCGGCATCACCTCGGGCTGCCTGCTGGCCGTCGCCCGAGCCGCCGGTGAGACGGCGCCGGTGGTGTTCACCATCGGCTTCGTCACGACCACCAACTGGTCCTTCACCGGCCAGAACACGACCTTGTCGGCGCAGATCTACTCACAGCTCCAGAACGGCGGGTCGCTCGCCACACAACTCGCATGGGGATCGGCCGTTACGCTGGTCGGCATCGTTCTGGTTCTGACCCTCGCCGCCCGCGGCATCAGCCGCCGCTTCACCATCGGATGACCTCCACCCCGAACATGACGCACGACGACCGAGACCAGGAGCACCAGAAGATGTCGCAGGACACCACCGACCCGATCGCCACGACCCCGCTCGTCCCGAGCAGCACCGGTGGTGCGCCCGACCCGGCGGGCACGGTGTCGATCCGTCCCGAGTCCGGCGACGCCGATCCTGCGGCCGAGGCCCCCCTCGGCAAGGTCGTCTTCGACGTGAAGGACCTGAACGTCTACTACGGCTCGTACCGCGCGGTCCGCAACGTCAACATGGCCGTGCGCCAGCACGAGATCACCGCGTTCATCGGCCCATCGGGTTGCGGCAAGACGACCGTGCTGCGCTGCTTCAACCGGATGAACGACCTGATCGAGGGTGCCCGGGTCGAGGGCGAGATCAACTACCACGGCGTGAACCTCTACGGCGAGAAGGTCAACGCCGTCGAGGCCCGTCGTCGCATCGGCATGGTGTTCCAGAAGCCGAACCCGTTCCCGAAGTCGATCTACGACAACATCGCCTACGGCCCGCGCATCGCCGGCACGAAGAAGAAGTCCGAGCTCGACGACATCGTCGAGCGCTCGCTGCGTCGGGCGGCGCTGTGGGACGAGGTCAAGGACCGGCTCAAGGCGTCCGCGCTGGGCATGTCCGGTGGTCAGCAGCAGCGCCTGTGCATCGCACGTGCCGTCGCTGTCGACCCCGAGGTGATCCTCATGGACGAGCCCTGCTCGGCGCTCGACCCCATCGCGACGGCGCGCATCGAGGACCTCATGCGCGAGATCAAGACCGAGTACACGATCGTGATCGTGACCCACAACATGCAGCAGGCGGCCCGCGTCAGCGACGCGACGGCCTTCTACTCGACCGAGGTGAACCCGGAGAGCGACATCCGCACCGGCCTGCTCGTCGAGTTCGACCGCACCGAGAAGATCTTCTCCAACCCGGTCGACGAGCGCACCGAGAACTACATCACCGGACGCTTCGGGTGAGCACCCTGTCGTCCCCGGAGGACGAGCCGATCGGTGAGGAGCCACCGATGAACGAGATCCGCGTCGAGTACCACGGCGAGCTCGAGGAGCTCCGCTCCGACCTGATCCGCCTGGGTGCGATGGTGTCCGAGACGATCGGGCGCGGCACCGCCGCACTGCTCGACCGCGACCTGCACGCGGCGCAGCTCCTGATCGACGGCGACGACGTCATCGACGACTTCTGCCTCGGCCTCGAGGAGCGCTGCTACCGGATCCTCGCGCTGCAGGCACCGATCGCCGGCGAGCTGCGCTTCGTGCTGACCACCCTGCGCCTCATCGGCGAGCTCGAGCGGTCCGCCGACCTGATCGTCAACGTCTGCAAGGCGTCCCGGCGCATCTACGACGTCGAGTTCGGTCCGCAGATCCGCGGTCTGATCGAGCAGATGGGCGTCGAGGCGACCTTCCTGATCCGTGCAGCCATCGACTCCTACGTCGACTCCGACACGTCGCTCGCTGCTGCGCTCGACGACATCGACGACCGTCTCGACGAGCTCCAGACCGCCTACGTGCAGGCCATCTTCCAGTCGCACTCCGAGATGAACCTGAACCTGCAGGGCGCCGTGCAGATGGCGATGATCGGCCGCTACTACGAGCGGGTCGGCGACCACGCGGTGAACATCGGCGAGCGCGTCATGTACATGGTCACCGGCTGGCTGCCGGAGAAGACCGGCAGCGCTCGCCAGCGCCTCCGAGAGGCCGAGGCCGCCGAGCGCTCCGATCCGGGATCCGACGACGATCCGAGCCCCGGCACCGGCGCACCGTGAGGATCCTCGTCACCAACGACGACGGCCTGCACGCTCCCGGGCTCCGGGCGCTCGCCGCCGCGCTCGACGCCGCCGGCCACGAGATCATCGCGATCGCTCCCGAGGGTGATCGCAGCGGCAGCGGTGCCGCCATCGGCAACCTCGGCGACGGTGCCATGCTGCGCTACCGGTCGATGCCGCTGGCAGGGCTGGAGCGCGTCGAGGCGATCGAGCTCGATGGCCCGCCCGCCCTGTGCGTGTTCGCCGCGCAGCTCGGCGCCTTCGGTGCGCAACCCGAGCTGGTGGCCTCCGGGGTGAACCCGGGTCTCAACACCGGACGGATCACCCTGCACTCCGGCACCGTCGGGGCCGCGCTCACCGCCGCCAACCTGGGCCTGTCGGCCGTGGCGGTCAGCATCGCCGGACGAGAGGCGAGCATCGAGCACTGGGACGTCGCGGCGGACCTCGCGGCAGAGGTCGTGGATCAGCTCGCGGTGACCGCGGGGACCACGACGATCAACCTGAGCGTTCCCGACCTCGCCGCCGCCGAGCTCGGCGAGCTGCGATGGGGAACGCTCGCACCGTTCGGCAACATCCGCACCGAGGTGCTCGACCGCACGGACGAGCGCATCGAGCTCGGCTTCGTCGCGACCGACGAGGTGTTGCCGCCGGAGTCCGACACCGTGCTCGTCGCCCAGGGACACCCCGTCGTGACCGCGTTGCGCGGCATCACCGGGCACGAGCCGGTCGGACTGGTCGAGGCGGTCTCGGCCTCGCTCGCCGCACGGACGTGAACGGGGCGCCGACATGATCTGGTTGCTCGTGATCGTGGCGCTCCTCGTCGGAGCGGGACTCGGCGTGGTGATCGGGCGTTCCACGTCGCGCGAAGCGCCCCCGGGCCCGACCGCTCCCGAACCCCAGACGGTGGAGCCCGACCCGGAACCCGAGGTGCCGGAGGCCCCGAGCGACCTGCTGGTGCGCCTCGACGGTGCACTCGACCAGGTCGAACAAGGCGTCGTGGTCTGCGACGGCAACGGCGTCGAGCTGTTCCGCAACCGGGTCGCGCAGAGCTTCCTCGATGCACGTGACGGCAGGGTCCTCGTGGACGCCGCCGTGCGGGAGCTGCTCGTCGACGCGGTCGAGGGCCATCGTGTGGTGCGGGTCGTCGACCTGTTCGGTCCACCCGCCCAGTCCTACGT
>JAFAFN010000470.1 GCA_023423475.1 Actinomycetes bacterium
CTTTTAATCCATCGGTCGTGGGTTCGAGCCCCACGGGGCCCACCTCGATCTCGTCCTCGGATTCGGTGCTCCGGCACCGAATCCGAGGACGATTTCGACACCGCTCACCGCTCGATGCGGAACCAGAGCTCGGTCTCGCCGGGCAGCGGCTGCAACCGGACCTGCGGTGATCCGGTCCGTCGCTCGAAGAAGCGCACGCCGTCGCCGAGCAGCACCGGCACGACGAACATCAGCACCTCGTCCAGCAGTCCGGCGTCCAGGCACTGCATCGCGACGTTCGCGCCGAGCACGTTGACGTACCGCTCCCCCGCCGCCTCTTTCGCCGAGGCCACGGCGTCACCGAGGTCACCGACGAACGACACCCCGTCGGGTGCCTCGCTGGCCGGCCGGTGGGTCAACACGATCGCCGGTCCGTGGTACTCACCGCCGAAGGCCCCCTCGGCGTCGGTGCCCGCGTTCGGGTCGTCGCCGCCGAAGGTCCGATGTCCGGCGAGGATGCAGCCGATCAGGGGCAACAACCGATCCGCCGTCTCGTTCGGCTGCCCGACGAACGGGGTGAGCCAGGACATGTCGCCGTCCGGTCCCGCCATGAAGCCGTCGAGCGACACCGTCGCGGAGTAGAGCAACTTGGCCACGGAACCCTCCGATGCGTCCGAACACCTCGAACCTAGGTCGGCCTCGGTGTCGCTCCCGACCGCACCCGTCGCAGGACCCGCGCGTCCTCGACGGCATCGACCCATCGCTGCTCACGGTGCGCCCCGACCTCCGGGTCCAGGCGGAACGACACCATGGCCGGCACCTCGCCCTCGGTAGCCCACTCGATCACCAGGAACGGGCGCCCCGTCGATCGCAACGCCCGCACACCAGGTCGACGCACGGTCGAACGAGCCGAGACCGACACCACGTCGCGCAGGTCGACGTGCACCTCACGTCGGGGCTCCCGCACGGTGAAGCCCAACGCCTCGTCGGTCAGCCACAAGACACCGGTGCCGCGCACCTGCGGCGCGTCGGCGGAGTGCCCGAAGCAGCGCGCCGACTGGTGCAGCACGGCGTCGCGCGGCACGTCACGTGGCACGACGCGCTCGGTGAGGTCGAAGACCACCCGGCGCCGCGGAGTACCGAACCTGCCGCGCAGCACGAGCAGCGCGGCGGCGCACAACGCCGCGCCGAGGGCGACGGCTCCGATCATCACGAGCAGCATCTGCAGGTCTGCGCTGTGCTGGGTCACACCGGAGGAGTTGCCAGCCGCAGCCGGACCCGAAACCTCGCCGTGCCGTCGATGCTGAGATCCCACATGGGGAAGTTCGTGCCCCAGACGTTGTCGTGCAGGCAGATGTGCCAACCGCCCGCCAGGTCGACAGCTCCGATCGGCCACTCGAGCAGCTGCGGGCGTCCCGGTGCCACGAGGGCGGCGTCGACCAGCTCGAGCTCGACGCCGGAGGACTCGTGACGCAGCACGTCCGCACAGTGCAGGGCCACGCCGCCCCCGGCGACGACGTCGAAGGGCGAGACCCATTCGTCGAGCTTGCGCATCCGCCAGCCGGCGGTGTCGTCGACAAGCGGCGCGAACGACCACCACGCCGCGCCCGGCCAGCGCGCCGCGGGTCGACCGCTCCAGCGGAGCTCGAACTCGACGACCTCACCGGCGGTCCCGTCGAGACGACGCACCGACAGCTCGACCCGTTCGGGCAGTGCGACGGGCGTATCGGCCGGCACGTCGTCGAAGCCCACCACCGCGACGACCTCATCCTCACGCTCGATCACCTCGACGAGCATCGGGTCCCACCAGCCCGACCGAGCTCCGGAGTCCTCGAGACCGGGCTTCGTGTTGTCCCAGCGGGCCCACCAATCGTCCTCGGGCAGGGCCGCTCCGTTGTAGGTGGCGTACCAGCGCTCGAAGTCCGCGGCGTCGAACGTCTGGAACCGGAGTCGACCCAAGGGCGAACCGGCCGACGCGAGCTCCATCCTGCCGAGGCGAAGACCTGTCACCGCGCCCCGCTCGTCGAAGCTCACCGATCCGGGCCCACTCGTCGCGGAACCTGCCTCGGCGTCCGCGGCACCGACGAGCTGCACCGCGGACCGGGCCCGGTGCAGCACCGCTCCGGCGGCATCCGCGAGGTCTCCCCGTCCGCCGAGTGCGAGCAGGTCGACGAAGCGGTCGAGGTACGCGCGCTGCTCTGCCCAGCTGCCCTCGAACGCGACCAGCGAGGGGTCGCCGCGCAGCGATCGGAGGGCATCAGCGGACCAGTGGGACGTGTCGGGCCAGTGGGTCTTCTGGTCGAGACCCCACGTGTGCTCCGCCACGCACAACAGGGCGCTCGACGCCGCCCTGAGTACAGGATCGTCCTCGGTGATCAGAGCGTCCTCGAGCCAGCTGCGTCGTAGCCGACACAGCTCTCGGAACACCGAGGTCTTCCACGGGTCGCTGCCGACACCCTGGATCCACGTGTCGCCGATCTCGGCGTCGAGGACCGGCAGTGACGCCGCCGAGTGGGCCGCGACGGCGGCCAGGTCGTCCAGGGTCGCCGCGGCGATCAGCGCGCCGGGGAAGCGCTCGGCCAGCGCCGCCCAGCGTGCGACGACGTCGTCGACGTGGCGCGGCCCCAGGTTGTCGCCCGTCGAGTCGACGACCAGCGCGGTCGGACCGTCGGGACCGTCGACGATCTGCACGTCGCCGTAGCCGCCCGGTTGGTACATGACCTGGACGCTCGGCGATGCGGCACCATCGGCGACGGTTGCAGCACGGTCGACCCAGACGAACCGTGTCGGCACCTCCGGGACGGCGGACGCCGGGTTGACCCCGATGTGCAGGAAGTCGACACCGGCGTCGGCGAGCAGCGGCACGAGCCCACGGGTGTGACCCGGCACGTCGGTCACCTTCGCGGCGCGTGTGCGCCGTCCGAAACGACGGTCGAGCTCGGCCGAGATCGACATGCCGTGTTCGAGCAGCGAGCGGTCGCAGTACTCGGTGTGCAGCGTGAAGGGCAGCGCGTGCCAGCACAGGTCGCCGTGCGCGATCGCGTCCTCGAGCGCTGCACGGCCGGCAGCGTCCGCTGCGTCGAGCGCTTCGGTGAGGATCCACGAGCCGGTCGTCCAACGGAACCGCTCGGGACCGCCTCGTTCGCGGAGCTCCGCCGCCACCGCGATCGCCCGGGGGAAGTACTCCTCGAGGTATCGCCGTCGAACCTCTGCCGCGCTCGCGGTGAACCCCACGTCGAGGTGGGTCTTCGACACGACGAGGACCG
>JAFAFN010000482.1 GCA_023423475.1 Actinomycetes bacterium
CATCTGGTTCGAGACCAAGGGTCGCTCCCAGAAGGCGGTCAACATCGGACGCGATCCCCGCATGACCATCCTGATCGAGGACGGGCACACCTACGACACCCTGCGCGGTGTGTCGTTCGAGGGCACCGCGGTGGTCTCCGAGGATCCCGACGACCTGTGGAAGGTCGGCGTGTCGGTCTGGGAGCGCTACAACGGCCCCTACTCCGACGAGGTGAAGCCGCTGGTCGAGTTCATGCTGCAGAAGCGCATCGCCGTTCGACTCGATGTGGACCGCGTGCGGTCCTGGGACCACCGCAAGCTCGGCATGGACCCGATCCCCTTGGGTGGGAGCACCGCTGAGTACATCTGAACCCGCGGCGGCAGAGGTCGCCGACGGGCAACCCGAGCCGCCGAGCGGCTGGGCGCTGGCCTACGAGGTCGTACTCGGCGTGCTCGCCGTCGTGACCGTGGCGACGCTGTTCTCCAACTCGCGGTGGGCGATCGCTGTCAACTGGATCATCTACGCGATCTTCCTGGTCGACGTCCTCGTGCGCGTGGCCCGCGACCCCGACCCACGGTCGTTCCCACGACGCAACTGGCCCGACCTGATCGCGCTGATCCCCTTCGAGCTGTTCCGGCCGTTCCGCACGATCCGGCTGCTGCGACTCGTCCGGCTCTTCCGCGCGTTCCGACTGCTGCACCGGATCGGCCCGACCGTGCAGGGCGTGCTGCGCCAGAACGGACTCGGCTACGTCCTGTTGTTCGCCGCTGCGCTGATCCTCATCGGCGGCACCGCGGTGGCCGTGCTCGAGGAGGGCATCGACTCGTGGGGCGACGGCATCTGGTGGGCACTCGTCACCACCACGACCGTCGGCTACGGCGACATCGCACCCGAGGACCCACCCGGCCGCATGATCGCCGTGGTGCTGATGGTCGTCGGCATCGGCACCCTGGGCATGATCACGGGCTCGATCGCCACGTACTTCACCAGGATCGGCGACGAGCGCCTTCCCAGCGACGTGCGCTACGTGCGCCAGCGCCTGGGCGAGTGGACCGCGATGAGCCACCCCGAACGCCGTCGTGTCGCGCGGCTGCTCGACCACATCGTCGAGGACGAGGAGCGAGACGCGGTGGGTGGCACCTCAGACCCTGCGGCGACGTGAGCCGGGCATCTGCGGCCCGCCCGAGTAGTGCTTGCCGTCGTAGAAGGTGGGCGAGGTGTCGGGGCGACCGCGTCGTGAGGTCCACCGCCAGGTGAGCGACACCCGGGAGCGCTCCGTCGGATGCGCAGGGACGCCGTGGAGCCAGTCGCGCTGACAGCGCCCGCCCATCACCAGCAGGTCACCGTGCCCCGGGTGCACCACGACGTCCTCGCTGGCGTCCTTCCGGGCGTCCGGGTCCGTCCACGAACGACGGGGTCGCAGCACGAACGGGCGCGCCTCGCCGAGCACGAGGATCGCGATCATCGTCTCGTCCAGCCACTTCATCTCGCGGTCGGAGTGCAGACCCTGGAAGTCGTCGCCGTTGCGGTAGTGGATCGCGGTGACGCCGGTGAACCGCGCGCGGTAGGCCGATTCGAGGTGCATCCCGGTCTGGCGCAACGCAGTGGTCGACTCGGGCCGGATCATGGCGCCGAGGCGACGTTCCTCGACGTAGTGGTCGAAGCGCCACACGTCGCTCGCCCACCAGTCGGTCGTGGTGAGCACGTGGTCCAGGAGTCCCTCGGGGTCCTTCGCGAACCCCCGACGGAGGTCCACCCAGGAGCGTCCGTCGCCGAGCGGCGTCCGTTCGACCGGTGCCGTCCGATCGATCTCGAGCTCCGGTGGATCACCCACAAGGCGACGGTACCCTCCTGCGGAGTCGGCACGTCCATCGGGGGAACGGCCGGATCACCACAGGGGGCAGCATGGCCAGGGACCGAGCATCACGCCGTTCGAGCGATCGAGGCGTCGTGGACCGGGCAGCGATCGTGATCGGGGGGCTGCGAGCGCTGTCGGGTGTGTCGTTCATCGTCGCGCCCGAGACCGCCAACCGGCTCTGGGGCGACGACGGCGACGTCGACACCACGGCCAGCCTGCTGCTGCGCTCGATGGGCTACCGGGACGCGCTCGTCGGCGGCCTGCTGGCGTCGAGCGGCTGGCGCGCCGGTGACCACACCGCCGGCTGGTTCCTCGCCTCGGCCGGCGCCGACGCCGCGGACCTGCTCGGCGGCCTCGCCAACCACCACCGGATGTCCGAGAAGGCGCAGCGGCGAGGTCTCGGCGGCGCCGTGGTCGGCATCGGTGTCGGAGTGCTCGGCGCCGCGGCGGCCACCGCGGCGCGTCGCTCCCGCGCAGTTGGGGGTTGACCCAGTTACATAACGCCGTCAACATAACTGGCGATGGCGACCCAGGGGGAACGACGCACCGCGACGCGTGACGCGCTGCTCGCGGCAGCTGCCGAGCTGTTCGCGCAGCAGGGTGTCGACAACTCCTCCGTCGACGCGATCGCCCGCGCAGCGGGCCGCACCTCGGGCGCGCTCTACGACCACTTCGGGTCGAAGGAGGGGCTGCTGTTCGCCCTGCTCGAAGGGTGGGTCGACGACGTCGCCGCCGTGGTCGCGGCGGAGCTCGTCAACGCGACCACCCGGGACGAGCGCATCGCTGCGCTGTGGCACAACTTCGCCGACCCCGCGGTCGGTGACGGTCGCTGGATCGCGCTCGAGCACGAGCTGTGGACCTTCGCGACCCGCAACGACGAAGCCCGTGCCCGGCTCGCGGCCCGCTACCAGGACGCGTGGTCGCTCATCGACGCCGACCCGCTGTGGTCCGATGCGGCCGAGACCGCCACCGGCACCGAGCGCTCGACGGGCGCCGTGCTCGTCGGTGTGCTGCTCGGACTCGAGATGGTCCGCCGGATCGACCCGGCGGCGATGACCGACGACACCGCGATCGCCGCGCTGCGGCGAGTGCTCGACACCACCGAAGAACTCCACACATCCGACCAGGACCGGTCCCGGGGACCGGCCGACCAGGGGGCAAGCAGATGAGCATCACCGAGAACAACACCGACCTGACCCTCGACGACATCGATCTGCTCGCGCAGACCTGGGGTCGCCACGTCCCTCACGACCAGTTCGACCTGCTGCGCGCCGAGGCGCCCGTGTTCTGGCACCCCGAGCCGAACGGGCCGGGTTTCTGGGCCGTGACGAAGCACGACGACGTCCGCACCGTGAGCCGCGACGTCGAGACGTTCTCGTCCGAGCTGGGCAGCACGTTCATTCCCGACCAGACCGAGGAGGCGATGGCGCAGATCCGCCTGACGATCCTCAACATGGACCCGCCCAAGCACCACCGCTACCGCCGACTGGTGTCCCGTGGTTTCACCCCGAGGGTGATCGCCAAGCTGATCGAGGACATCGACCACCGCGCAGAGGCGGTCGTCGACGAGATCGCCGAGCGCGGCGAGTGCGAGTTCGTCAACGACGTGGCCGCCAAGGTCCCGGTCCAGATGATCTGCGAGATGATCGGACTCGAGCCCGAGACGTGGCCGAAGATGGTCGAGCTGTCGAACCGGCTCATCGGCTCCTTCGACGACCCCGACTACCAGGTCGAGCCAGGTCAGGAGGAGCTCGCCGCGATGGAGGTCTACGCGATGTGCGACGCGGTCGCCGCGGACCGCCGGGTCAACCCTCGGGACGACATCATGACGGCCCTGGTCAACGCCGAGGTCGACGGCGAACGCCTCGACGACCTCGACCTCAACCTCTTCTTCGTGACCCTCGTCGTCGCCGGCAACGAGACGACCCGCAACCTGATCAACCACTCGATGCTGGCGCTGATGGAGCACCCCGAGCAGGCCCAGATGCTGCGCGACGACCCGAGCCTGTGGGACACCGCGGTCGAGGAGATGCTCCGCTGGGGCAGCTCGATCCACAACTTCCGTCGCACGGCGACCAAGGACACCGAGCTGAGCGGCGTGAAGATCTCCGCCGGCGAGAAGGTCGTCATCTACTACGCGTCGGCCAACCGCGACGAGGCCGTGTTCGAGGATCCGCACACCTTCGACATCACCCGCACGCCGAACGACCACGTGACCTTCGGTGGCGGCGGCGTGCACTACTGCCTGGGCGCCAGCCTGGCCCGTGCCGAGATCAAGGCGACCATGCGCCAGCTCGTCGACCGCCTGCCCGACATGCGTCTCGCCGGCCAGCCGGACCGACTGCACTCGGACTTCGTCAACGGCATCAAGACCATGCCCGTGGTCTTCACCCCGGAGTCGCAGCGCAGCTGAGGCCCGAGTCACAGTCTCAGCGGAGCTGAGGCCCGAGCCGGAGTCTCAGCGGAGCTGAGGCCCGAGCCGGAGTCGCAGCGCAGCTGAAGCACGTACACTCGGCTCCGACACACAAGGGGGGCTTTGTGAACGATCTGGTCATCCGCAACGGGACGATCGTCGACGGCACGGGAGCCGAGGCGTTCGTCGGTGACATCGCGATCAACGACGGACGGGTCAGCTCGGTCGTGCGTGCAGGTGACGGCATCGATGTCGGCGACGGCGCCGATGAGATCGACGCGACCGGCCTGCTGGTCACCCCGGGGTGGGTCGACATCCACACCCACTACGACGGCCAGGCCACCTGGGACGAGGTGCTCGCCCCGACCGCGTGGCACGGCGTCACCACGCTCGTCATGGGCAACTGCGGTGTCGGGTTCGCACCGGCCGCGCCCGAGCGCCGCGACTGGCTGATCGGCCTGATGGAAGGCGTCGAGGACATCCCCGGCACCGCGCTGGCCGAGGGCATCGAGTGGAGTTGGGAGACCTTCCCCGAGTACCTCGACGCGCTCGGTGAGCGCCGCTGGACGATGGACGTCGGCACCCAGATCGCCCACGGCGCGGTGCGCGCCTACGTCATGGGCGAGCGAGGTGCCCGCAACGAGCCGGCGACGCCGGAGGACATCGCCCGGATGAAGGAGATCGTGCGGGACGCGGTCGACGCCGGTGCGCTCGGCTTCTCGACGTCGCGCACCATCGCCCACGTCGCGATCGACGGCGAGCCGGTGCCCGGCACCTTCGCTGCCGAGGACGAGCTGTTCGGCATCGGATCGGCCCTCGGCGAGCTCGGCACCGGCGTCTTCGAGCTCGCACCCCAGGGTGCTGCGGGTGAGGACATCGTCGGGCCCGCACAAGAGGTCGACTGGATGCGACGCCTCTCGGCGAAGATCGACCGACCCGTCACCTTCGCCCTGATCCAGGTCGACTCGGCGCCCGGGCTGTGGCGCGAGTTGATGGACGCGTCGCTCGCTGCGGTCGACGACGGCGCCGACATCTGGCCCCAGGTCGCCGGACGGGCGACCGGTCTGCTCTCGGGACTGCAGACGACCTACGGCTTCTTCGACGCCTTCCCCGCGTACCAGGAGCTGCGCGCCCGGGGCCTGTCGCACGAGGAGCTGGTCGAGGAGCTGCGCCGCCCCGAGGTGCGCGAGGCGATCCTCGGTTGGGAGCCCGACGAGGCGACCCGCACGAGCCTGGCCGGTGCCTACGGCCGGACCTACCTGTTGGGCGACCCGCCTGACTACGAACCCGGCCCCGAGCGTTCGCTCGCCGGCATCGCCGAGGCGAACGGCGTCACCCCGGAAGAGGTCGCCTACGACGCGCTGCTCGCGGACGACGGCAACGGCCTGCTCTACGTCCCGATCCTGAACTACGCGGACGGTGGCCTGGACCCGGTTCGGGAGATGTTCCTGCACCCCCGCGCCGCTGCCGGGCTCGCGGATGGGGGTGCCCACTGCGGCGTCATCTGCGATGCCTCCATGCCCACGTTCATGCTGACCCACTGGACCCGTGACCGTTCCAGGGGCGAGACGCTGCCCCTCGAGTGGGTCGTGAAGAAGCAGAGCCACGACACCGCCCGCCTGTACGGCCTGGGCGACCGCGGCACCCTCGAGGTCGGCATGCTCGGCGACGTGAACATCATCGACTACGACCGTCTGCAGCTCGGCAATCCGTACGTCGCCCACGACCTGCCCGCCGGTGGCTCGCGACTGCTGCAGAACGCGACGGGCTACGTCGCCACGATCAAGTCCGGCGAGGTCACCTTCGCCGAGGGAACCGAGACGGGCGCCCGACCGGGTGTCCTGCTGCGAGGAGCACGATGACCACCAACCCACTGCTCGACCTGGGCCCCGACGAGCTGCTGTCGACCACGCGGTCGGTGCGCAAGCGCCTCGACCTCTCGCGGCCGGTCGAGCCGGAGCTGATCGACGAGTGCCTCGAGCTGGCGGCACAGGCCCCCACGGGGTCGAACGCCCAGGGCTGGCACTTCATGGTGGTCCGCGACGCCGAGAAACGCGCCCGACTCGGCGAGCTGTACCGCCAGGGCTTCGAGGTCTTCTACGGCGACCGAGCCGCGGCCGAGGCGAACCTGCCCGCGGACGACCCCGACTACGTCGCGACCACCAAGCGCGTCATCGACTCCGCCGAGTACCTGGCCGAGCACATGGGCGAGGTGCCCGTCATGGTCATCCCGTGCCTCAACATGCGCACCGACGGCATGGACGTGATGATCCAGGCCTCCATGTGGGGATCGCTGCTGCCGGCCACGTGGAACTTCATGCTCGCCGCACGCGCACGTGGGCTCGGCACCTGCTGGACGACGCTGCACCTGCTGCACGAGAAGGAGGCCGCCGAGCTGCTCGGCATCCCCGACCACATCATGCAGGGTGCGCTCATCCCCGTGGCCCACACGCTGGGCACCGACTTCAAGCCCGGCGCCCGCCGCGACATGAGCCGGATCGTGCACCACGACACCTGGTGAGCTCGCGCTGCGTCAGCAGCCCTCAGCAGCCCTCGATCCACACCTCGCCGCCGACGCGCAGCTCCTTCTTCCAGATCCACGCCTCGTCCTTGACCCGGTCGATCAGGGCCCTCGCCCCGACGAACGCCGCGTCGCGGTGCACCCCGACGGCGACGATCACGACCGCGGCCTCACCGACCTCGACACGACCCACCCGGTGCACGGCGAGCACCGCTCGCAGGCCGTGCTCCTCGGCGACCTCTCGTGCGAACGACTCGAGCTGCGCGGGCACCCGGTTCTCCCACGCCTCGTAGTCGAGCGCGAGCACCTCGTGGCCGTGGTTCGGGGTGCGCACGGTGCCCTCGAACACGACCAGCCCACCGGCGTCGTCGCGTCGCACCCGGTCGACCAGGCCACGCACGTCGAGCGACTCGGCGTCGAGGCCGGCGACGACCAGCAGCTCGTCGGGCCCGCTCTTGACGGCGCGCTCCGGGCCGTCGCGATCGCGTGCGGCAGGACCTGGGCGATCGCCTCGATGCTCTCGACCGCGCCCTTCACCGAACCGGGCACCGCGGCGACGATCGTCGAACCGCACCGTCCGACGACCTGCCGGGACAGCGCCGCCATCGGGGTGTGGGCGAGACCGCGAGCACGCATCAGCTCGGACAGCCCGGGTGCCTCGACGTCGAGCAGCGAGCGAACGGCCTCCGGAGTCACGTCCCGCGGCGACAACCCCGTGCCCCCATTGGTGACGACCAGGTCGATCAGGCCCCCGTCGCACCAGCGACGCACGACCTCGACGATGCGGCCGGCGTCGTCGGGCACGACCTCGCGGGCGACGACCTCGGCCGAGGCATCGTGCTGCGAGAGCGCGTCGAGCAGCGCGACCTCGAGCGACGGGCCGGTCAGGTCCTCGTAGTCGCCACGCGACGCCCGGTCCGACACGGTGAGCACCGCGATCGAGATCGACGACCCGGCGTCGGCGCGGTGATGGTGACCGACGTGGTGGTCGGTCATGCCACCCGACACCGGCGGCAGCACGGCGAGCTCGTCGCCCGGCGAGCGTGACCCGAACTCACCCGGGAGCACGACCTCGCCGTCGACGACGATCGAACAAGTCTCGCTCAGCTCCGCGAACTCGGCGCCGTAACGCTCACCGAGCTCGAGCAGCGCCAGCCCGATCGTCGAGGCGTCGACCTCGGTCGACTTGGTGCCGGCGACCTCGCGCGCTCGGGCGAACAACAACACCGTCGTCATGGTGCCACCCCTCTCGGATCAACCACCGATGCGCGACATGAGCCGCACCGGTTGTTCGAAGCCCGGGCGACCGATCATGTGGCCCGGGCCCTTGTCGGTGACCGCCGCTCGGATCAGCAAGGCGATCTGCCCGTCGTCCGCGCCGTCACGCAGCGGGGTGCGCAGATCGGTCTCGACATGGGCGAAGAGGCAGGTGCGCAGCTGGCCGTCAGCGGTCAGTCGCAGGCGGTCGCACTGCTCGCAGAACGGTTCGGTCACGCTCGAGATCAGCCCGATGCGACCGGGCGCGCCATCGGCGAACCGGTAGCCGGCCGCCGGCGCGCTCCCCCGCTCGAGGGCGACCAGCTCGTGGCGTTCGGTGATGGTGTCGAGGATCCGCGACGAGTGCACGACGATCTCGGGGTGCCAGGCCCCGCCACCCCCGAGCGGCATGTCCTCGATGAAGCGCACGTCGGAGCCGGTCGCCCGGGCGAACTCGACGAAGTCGAGGATCTCGTCGTCGTTCGTGCCGTCGACGAGCACGACGTTGATCTTGATCGGGGTGAGCCCGGCGTCCCGAGCGGCGTCGATGCCGGCGAGCACCCGACCGAGTGCGTCGCGACGGGTCATCTGTTCGAAGCGGTGGCGGACGAGGGTGTCGAGGCTGACGTTCACCCGACGCAGTCCGGCAGCGGCGAGCGGGGCCGCGTGACGGGCGAGCATCGTCGCGTTGGTCGTCATCGAGAGGTCGTCGAGTCCGAGCTGCGACAACCCGTCGACCAGGTCGACGAGATGCGGGCGCATGAGTGGCTCGCCGCCGGTGAGGCGAACGGTGCGAACGCCGAGCGAGACGAAGATCGCGACCAGTCGCTCGAGCTCGGCGAGGGTCAGCTGCTCGTCGAGGTCCAGCCAGTCGAGGCCTTGTTCGGGCATGCAGTAGACGCAGCGCAGGTCGCAGTGGTCAGTGACCGACACCCGCAGGTCCGTCGCGACGCGGCCGTAGGCGTCACGGAGCTGCGATCCCGCTGCGGTCATGTTCCGCACCCTACCGGTCGACCCGTGCCGCCCCGCCGCGCTCGCCCGTGGCCTCAGACCAGCTCCACGGTGTCGCCGACCGCGACGGGGCCGGGCACGTCGACGTCCACGTAGGCCCCGAGGTGGTTCGGGAACTCGGTGTTGAGCTCGCTCATCGCCCGGAACAGCTCGGGCTGACGTGCGATGGCGGCTCGTCCGGCGTGCTGGGGCTGGGCACGCAGGGGCATCGCACAGCGCACCGTCGGCTGCGAGACCCGGATCGTCGCGCCGGAGGAGAACCGGAGCGACCGGCCGACCCACTCGTTCTCGACGAACGCCTCGCCGCCGGTGTCGAGCACGAGGTTCGGACGGAAGCGCCGCACGTCCCAGTCCAGTTCCGGCCGAGCGGCGGACGCACCCTCGAGCGTCGCCGTGCTGACGACGTGCAACGGTGCCAGATCGACGAACGTGCCGACGGGGACCGGGATCTCGAAGTACTCCGCGGCGTCATCGGGCGGGTCGAAGGTCATCTCGTAG
>JAFAFN010000501.1 GCA_023423475.1 Actinomycetes bacterium
GCCTTGGCACGGATGTACGACACGACCGAGGCGGTTACGTAGCCGGCGACGGGCAGCATGACGATCCACGGCGCTTCGCCGCTGGCGGCCAGGTAGTAGGCGATGCCACCGAAGAGCAGGCCGTCGGTGAGGCGGTCCGACACCGAGTCGAAGAAGGCGCCGCGCAGCGACGACTTGCCGGACGCCTTGGCGACGGCGCCGTCGAGCAGGTCGGGGATGCCGGTCAGGATCAGCAGCACGAACCCGAGGGTCAGCGCACCGGCGCCGATCGCGATCGAGGCCGCGACGGCCATGACGATGCCGGTGGCGGTCAGCATGTCGGCCGAGATGCCGGCCTTCTTGATGCTGTTGCCGATGGGCTTCACGGCGGCGTCGACCTGACTGCGGAGGCGACCGTCGAACATGGGGCTCCTAGGAGGATCTGGTGGCAGCTCGTGGGAGGCGACCCACGTGAAGTGCTAACTCCAGTTAGCACTGTACTCGCTCCGGGCGCCCGTGTGAAGCACCCGTGCACGAAGGGCGAGCTACTTGGACGAGGTCGCCGTGTCGGCGGGATCGAACTCGGACCAGTCCTCGGGGTTGTCCTCGACGAACCACTCGACGACGTCGCCGCTGATGCCGTCCACGAGCACGATGCCGCGCTTGGTGGGCGGGTTCTCGTCGGAGTACAGCAGGATCCGCCAGGTCGGACGTGACAGCCAGCCGCGCCACGCCATCTGTGCAGCCGCGTGGCCCACCGGGAAGCCGACCCGGGCCGTGGCCGTCACCAGCGCGTCGGACTCCTCGATCGCGAGGGTGCGACCGGCGACCATCCCGTAGAGCGCGAAGGCCACCAACCCGATGCCGGCCCAGAGCGTGCCGGCGTTGACCAGGGGCGACGAGTCGATCTTCGTCGCCCACAGCACGATGCAACCCGCCCCCATGAGCAGGTAGATCGCCGCGGGGATGCGCCGACGGTTGTTGTTCGGGAACGTGTGGGGTCCGACGAAGCCGGCGAGGTCGAGGTCCTCGGGCAACTCGTCGACGTACTCCTCGCCATCCTCGAGCGACTCCGCCTCGAGCACCTCTGGTTCGAGCACCTCTGGTTCGTCGGCTGCGTCGACGGGATCGCTCATGCCCCGAGCGTATCTCCACCGGGCCACTCGGCCCGAAGTCGCTCCCAGACGTCGTGCAGCGGGACGGGCATGACCTGCGAGCCGCCGGCCACCGCCATGAAGTTCGCGTCGCCGACCCATCGGGGCACGCAGTGCACGTGCAGGTGGTCGGCCTGGGAACCTCCTGCGGCACGGCCGAGGTTGATGCCGACGTTCACCCCGTCGCAGTGCAGCGTGGCCTTGAGCGCGACGACGCCGTCGCGCACGAGGTCCCAGAGCTCCGCGAACTCTTCCGGTTCGAGGTCCTCGAGCTCTGCCACCGCACGGTTCGGCAGCACCATCAGGTGACCCGAGGTGTACGGGAACCGGTTCAGGATGACGAAGCAGCGCTCGCCGCGCACCACGATGAACGTCTCGTCGTCCGGCTGACCCGATCCGAGGATCCGCTCGAAGAGCGACCGGGCGTCGTCGGTGTCGACGTCGGGCAGCTCACGACGACTCGCGTCGTCGCCGGTGACGTAGCTCGAGCGCCACGTCGCCCACAGCTGATCGAGGGGCACGGCGGGCCTACCTCTTCGACGCGACGTCGGCGGCGAGACGCTCGGTGAACGCGTCGACGGGCACGTCACGTTCGACCTCGTTGCCGCGTGGGTTCACTCCGACGGTGCGATTCGCGACGTCGTCGTCGCCGACCACCAGCACGTAGGGCAGCTTCTCGCCCTTGGCGCGTCGGATCCGGTTGCCGAGCGTCTCGTCCGCAGCGCTCACGTCGACGCGGAAGCCATCGGCGCGCAGGCCGGCGGCGACGTCGTGGGCGTAGTCCGCGTGTGCCTCCGAGACCGGGAGGATGCGGACCTGCTCGGGGGAGAGCCACGCCGGGTAGGCGCCGGCGTAGTGCTCGAGCAGCACGGCGAAGAAGCGCTCGACCGAGCCGAACAGGGCCCGGTGGATCATGATCGGACGGTGCCGCTCCCCGTCGGAGCCGATGTAGGACATCTCGAAGCGCTGGGGCAGCTGGAAGTCGACCTGGATCGTCGACATCTGCCAGGTGCGTCCGATCGCGTCGCGGGCCTGCACCGAGATCTTCGGCCCGTAGAACGCGCCGCCTCCGGGGTCCATGACGAGCTCGATGTCCATCGCCTCGGCGACCGCGCTCAGCGCGTCGGTGGCCTCGTCCCACTCGTCGTCGGTGCCGACGGCCTTGCCCTCCGGCTTGGTGGACAGCTCGAGGTAGAAGTCGTCGAGGCCGTAGTCACGCAGCAGGTCGAGCACGAACTCGAGGATCGAGCGCAGCTCCTCGCCCATCTGCTCCTTGGTGGTGAAGATGTGGGCGTCGTCCTGGGTCATGCCACGGACTCGCGTGAGGCCGTGCACGACGCCGGACTTCTCGTAGCGGTAGACGGTGCCGAACTCGAACATCCGCAGCGGCAGCTCGCGGTAGGAGCGCTGCCGGCTCTTGAAGATCAGGATGTGGAACGGGCAGTTCATCG
>JAFAFN010000517.1 GCA_023423475.1 Actinomycetes bacterium
CCACCAGGAGGAGCGAGCGACGGACGGTGCGGAACGGGTGGCGTTGGCCGAGCATGGGCCGAGACTACGGGCCCGGTACGATCCGCCGATGCCCACCCCCATCGAGCTGGTGATCTTCGATTGCGACGGCGTCCTCGTCGACAGCGAGCGGCTAGCCGTCCGGGTCGAGTCGCAGCTGTTGACCGAGATGGGCTGGCCGCTGAGCGAGGCCGAGGTGCTCGACCGGTTCGTCGGCCGGTCCGACGCGCACATGATCGGCGAGATCGAGCGTCAGCTGGGCCGACCGGTCCCCGACTTCGTCGAGCAGTACCGGCTCCGGCTCTTCGAGGCGATCGACGCCGAGCTGACCGCGGTCGACGGCGTGGTGGACGCGCTCGACCGGATCGAGCTGCCCACGTGCATCGCGTCGAGCGGCACCCACGAGAAGATGGCGCGCACGCTCGGGAGGACGGGGCTGTACGACCGCTTCGACGGACGCATCTTCAGCGCGACCGAGGTCGACCGGGGCAAGCCCGCACCGGACCTCTTCCTCTTCGCCGCGACCGAGATGGGTGTCGCTCCCGCCGCATGCGCGGTGGTCGAGGACAGCCGGTCGGGCGTCGAGGCGGCACGCGCCGCAGGCATGAGGGCGTTCGGCTACTGCGGCGGCCTCACACCCGCCGAGTGGCTCGAGGGGGACGCCACGACGGTGTTCGACGACATGGCGGCACTGCCCGACCTGCTCACCGCGCCGCGCTGATCGAGCGAGCCCGTCCTCAGCGGGCGCAGGTGTCGGGGACCGACTCACCTGCGAGCAGCGACGCGAACCACGGCCGCACCAACGGCACCGCCCGGAACCCGACCATCCCGTGACCGATGCGTTCGTAGGTCCGGTACTGGACGTGCTCCCCTGAGCTGCAGAGCCGTGCGACGTACTCGTCGGTCGTCCTCGGCACCACGAGCTGGTCGGCCAGACCCTGTGCGACCAGGATCGGCACGTCGATCGGGGCACCCCCGGGCGTGTTCTCGTCCAGCAGCTCGTCCCACGGCGCGGTCGTCGCCAGGTCGACGGTCACGAAGTCGCCCACCAGCGGTTCGGCCAGGGCGTGCAGCTGCTTGGTCTGGCCGAGCAGGCAGAGCTCGGTCATCTCGGGCACGACCTCCTGGGCGTGCTCGGTGAGCACGTCGGACAGCTCCGCCCCCGGGGTGTCGGGGCCGTAGAACCCGGCGTACGCGGTGAGTGCGTACGACCCGATGGTCACGCCGGAGAGCTGGTCGATGTCGGCGTCGAGCAGGGCGGTCAGCTCGGCCGCCGGCGCCGCGACCGCGACGCCGTGCAGGTCGAGCTCCGGGGCGTAGGAGCGGGCTTCCTGCGCGGCGAAGAGCACCGCCTGCCCACCCTGGGAGTGGCCCCACAGCAGCAGGTCGTCGCCGGCACCGGCGGCCGGGATCTGCCGCGCGGCGCGAGCGGCGTCGAGCACCGAGTGCCCTGCGGTGCCACCGATCAGGTACGACGACGGACCCTCGACGCCCATGCCGGGGTAGTCGGTCGCGACGACGGTGTACCCCTGGTCGATGAAGCCGCTCAGCCCCTCGATCAGGAAGAACGGATCCAGACCCATCGACGGCGCGCAGCGCGGCGCGACACCGGTCGTCGGGTGACCCCACGAGACCACCGGATTGTCGGAGCGCGGCCCCGATCCGTTCGGCGCCACCACCAGCCCGGACACCACCACGTCGTCGCCGCGGGCATCGGTCGAGTGGTACATCACCCGCCACGCCGTGGATCCTCGCGGAGCGCCGAGCAGGCGCTGGGAGCGGATCAGCTCCCCCGGTTCACCGAGTCCGAGGTCCTTCGGCACGACGTAGAACTCGGCGCGCTCGGCTCGGTCCGCCGCGAGTCCGCCGACCCGCCACTCGTCCTCGACGGTGCACGAGGCGGCGAGCAGCGCCAGCGCCACGAACGTCGCTGCGGCGGTCAGCCGTCGCCAGGGTGGTCTGATCATCGTCTGCGTTCTCCCACGGTCGCGATGAGGCCCTTGAGGTACTCACCCTCGGGGAAGCCGATCGGATGGTCCGGTGCGTGCCCCGTCCGGAGCACGTCGAGCAGCTGGCGGTCCGAGGTCTCGGCCGCGTCGAGCACCGCGGCGTGGAAGTCCTCGGTCGAGACCCTCGACGAGCACGACGCCTGCACCAGCACACCGCCGGGTTCGACCAGTTCGAGCGCCGCTCGCGTCAGGCGCCCGTAGGCACGGAGCGCGCCGTCGACCTGCGAGGCCTTCCTGGCGAACGAGGGCGGGTCGACCACGACGACGTCGAACGTGCGCCCTGCTGCGGCCATCTCGGCCATGACCTCCATCGCGTCGCCGACCGAGGTGTGGTGCCGACAGGCGCGGACCGCAGGGCGGTCGCGGTTGAGCTCCATGTTGCGCCGTGCGGTCGCGATCGCTGCCGCGCTGATGTCCACGCTGTGCACGAGCTGTGCGCCGCCGGCCGCCGCGTTGACCGAGAAGCCACCCGTGCAGCTGTAGACGTCGAGGACCCGAGCACCGCTGGACAGGCCACGGACACGGAGGCGGTTGTCGCGCTGGTCGAGGAAGTGCCCGGTCTTCTGGCCGCGCACCACGTCCGCGACGAAGCGCAGGTCGTTCTCGAGGAACTCGACGGGCCCCTCGGGCAGAGGCCCGTACAGCGCGCTGCCGTCGCTGACCTGCTCGGCGGTGGATCCGAGTTGGCGCGCGAGACGCAGGACGACGCTGGACGGGTGCCGGAGCGACACGACCGCATCGACCAGCAGCTCGAGATGAGGGAGCCACGCCGCGGTGTAGAGCTTCATCACCACGACGTCGCCGTAGATGTCGAGCACCAACCCGGGCAGGCCGTCGTTCTCGCCGTTGACCCAGCGGAAGGCATCGGTCCGCGTCGACCCGACCAGTGCGCTCCGACGTTCGAGCGCCGAGCGGAGCCGACCTTCCCAGAACACCGCATCGACCTGCACCGGCGATCCGTGGTGCAGGACCTTCACCCTGATCGGCGAATCCGGGTCGTAGAGCCCGATGGCGGCGAAGCGGCGACGATCGTCGAACACCACGGCCAGATCACCGCTGCGACCTTCCGGACGGACCGACTCGACCGAGCCGTCGAAGATCCAGGGATGCCCGGCGCGGACCCGCCGGAGCGCGTCCTTGGTCACCCGGACGGCGACCCGTGATGTCCCGGCATCGTCGGAGCTGATCGTGCCGTCGTCGGACATCGGCACAGGATCCCACTCCGGTGTGTCCGAGAGCGAGCCGACCTCAGCGACCCTTGCCGAGCGCGGGGCGCCGCGGCAGCCGCCGGAGTCCCATCCAGGCGAGGGCTGCGAGGTGGGACGCTGCTTCCTCGGCCGACATCTCCGGGTTCTCGACCCACCACTGACCCACGAAGGTGACCGTGCCGATGAGCGCCTGCGCGTAGAGCGGCGCGGCGGTCGGGTCGTAGCCCGCCTTCACGAACTCGCTCGAGACCACGTCGGTGACCCGTCCGCCGACCGCCGCGAGCAGGTTGGCCAGCCCGTTCTGGGACGGGGCGTCGCGGGTGAGCACGGCGAAGCCGTCGGGACGCTCCTCGACGTAGCGCATGAACGCCAGCGCAGCGCCCTCGATGCGCTCCTTCGGAGTCCCCTCGCCGATCGCATCGGAGATGCGTCGGACGACGTACTCCATCTCGCGGTCGACGATGACGGCGTACAGACCCTCTTTGCCGCCGAAGTGCTCGTAGACGATCGGCTTCGAGATGCGCGCCCGCTCGGCGATCTCCTCGACCGAGGTGCCCTCGTAGCCACGTTCGGCGAACACGGCCCTGCCGACCTCGACGAGCTGCGTGCGACGCTCGCCCGCCGACAACCTCGTCCGTGTGCCATCCGCCATGTCGGCCATCTTACTGTTGACCCCCTTGCTACGGTCCCGTAACTTACGCCACCGTAGGTTACGGGGTCGTAAGCTACGCATTCGTAACCTGAGGGCGGCCGAGGTGGTCAGACCCTCCTGCCAGCCCCCGCCCCCCCCCCGCCCCCACCCCCCACCCAA
>JAFAFN010000518.1 GCA_023423475.1 Actinomycetes bacterium
GGGGCCGGTGGTGCACGCCCTGGTCGCGTGGGCCGCGGACCGACGTGGCACCCCACTCAACACGCCGCTCGCCGCCGCGCTCGCTCGCAACCCCGGCCAGATGCTCGAGGGCACCGCTGCGGTCGAGCCGATCGCCGAGCTAGGCGACACCTCGCACGACCTCGTCTCGCTCCGACGCCACGGTCTGACGCCGTTCACCGGCACCGACCTCGACGCGGTCCTCCGCTCGCTCGGGGTGTCGACCGTCGTCGCCTGCGGTGTGTCGCTGAACGTCGGGGTGCTCGGGCTGTGCGTCACGGCGACCGACCTCGGCTATCGGGTCGTGTTGCCGACCGATGCGGTCGTCGGCGTGCCCGCGGCCTACGGGGACGCGGTCATCGAGCACTCGCTCCGGCCCCTCGTCACGACCACGACCGTCGACGAGCTCGTCACCGCCTGGCGCTGACCCCCGGCGAGGTCGGTCGGCCGGCTCGATCAGGCCAGAGCGATCAGTCCGGATCGATCAGGCCAGGTCGAGTGCCGCGGCGAGCGCTGCGGCAGCGTCGAGCACCGCTGCCCTCGTGTCGCCCGGCACCATCAGCGCGATCCAGTCGACGCCGATCGCGCCGAGCGCGGCGATCTCCTCGACCAGGGCAGGAAGGTTGGCCACGGGGTCCGCGAGGTAGTCGGCCAGACCGAAGGGCACGAAGCAGATCGTCAACGGCTCGACGCGGCCGTGCTCGTCGCAGAGCTCGGCGGCTCGTGCCAGGCGCCCTTCGAGGCTGGCCAGATCCGGGATCGCCGCCGTGCGGAGTCCTCCGGCGTGCTCCTCGGAGGTCGGGAACGGCGACCAGCCCTGCGCCGAGGTCACCGCGCGGCGCAGCGCCGCGTTGCTGTTGCCACCGACCCAGATCGGCGGCCCCGGGCGCTGCACCGGAGCCGGGAGGGCGGTCACCGACCGTGCGGTCCAACCCTCGCCGGCCCCCTCGTACCCGGCGCCGGCCCACACCTCGGGCAGGACCCGGAGCGCCTCGTCGAGCAGCGCCCCTCGGTCCTCGAAGGACGCTCCCAGCGCAGCGAACTCGGGGCGCAGATACCCCGCGGCCACACCGACGGTCAGCCGACCACCCGAGACGACGTCCACGCTCGCCAGCGCCTTGGCCGCGAGCAACGGGTTGCGGTAGGGCAGCACGTACACGTTCGTGTGCAGCCGAATGCGACGGGTCACCATCGCCGCCGCGGCGAGCGCCACGGTCGGTTCCAACGCCTGGTGCCCTCCCCCGGCGAGCCACCGGTCATCCGGCGCAGGATGGTCGGTGACGTACGCGGCGTGGAAGCCGAGCCGCTCGTAGGCCGAGGCGAGCTCGCCGATGGCGGCACCCGAGACGAGCTCGGTGCCGGCGTGCACCCGGTCGACCGGCAACCCGAGGGAGTATCGGGTGGTCGCCTCGAAGGTCGCGGTGAGCCAGCTGCGGGCGCGTTCGACCATCGCCTCGCTCACGGCGTGGCCGCCGGGCAGCACCTGGGACTCGACGTCTCGACCGGCCGAGGCGATGACGGCTGCGGCGTCCTCGCCCATGAACGACGGGACGACGTCGTCCTGCTCCGCCCCGAGCACGAGCAGGGGCGTCGAGCTCGCAGTTCCAGGGGCGGCCGGCGGGTCGTCGTCCAGCTCCGGGAGGAAGGCGCACATGGCCACCGTCGCGTCCGCGACGACGCCGAACTGCTCGAGCATGAGGGCGACGGCGCCGCCCTGGGAGAAGCCGGCGACCGCGACCCGACGACCGGCGTCGCGCACCCGCTGCACCACGTCGCCCACACGTGCGGCGGCGTCGGCCACCTCTCGCGTCGACGCACCCCTGGGCCCGTTGCCGAACCAGCTGCGCACCGAGCCGTGCCCCTCGTCCCTGCTCGGCGCACCGGGTGCGACCCCCTCCCAGCCGAGCGGAGCGACCTGGGCACCCCAGCGACGGGCCGAGCCCGGGTCGTCGCCGTGTCCGTGCAGGACCACGAGCACGCCACCAGCGGGATCGAAGCGTCGCATGTCGTCACTCTCGTTCGCCCGGACGGGATGGGGCAAGCGCGCCGCTTTCGGGCCCTCCACCCCCAGACTGGGCGGCACCCTCGCGCGCCCGGCGCAGGGCGCGATCCCCTTCCTGAACGTGTTCCCCCTGCAGCGCAGCCGACGGCGGCGAGCCGACCGGACCGAGCCTCCGGTCCTCGACCGGCAGCTGCGCGAGCTGATCGACGAGCACGCGGCGGCGGTCTACCACGTCGCGTACGGCGTGCTCCGCGACAAGGGCCTGGCCGAGGATGCCGTCCAGGAGACGATGATCAAGGCGTGGCGTGGACTCCCCGAGTTCCGCGGCGACTCCTCGACGCGGACCTGGATCCTCCGCATCGCCCACAACACGGCGATCGACTCGCTGCGGCGACGCAGGGACCGCTCGACCGCCCCCGAGGACCTGCCCGACACCCCCGGACCCGGTGGCGTCGACGATCCCGCCAACCGGGTCAGCGGCCGCGACGACCTGTCCCGGCTCCGCACCGCGCTCGAGGCGCTCGACGAGACGAGTCGGACCATCGTCGTGCTGCGAGAGGTCGAGGGACTCAGCTACCAGCAGATCTCCGACACGCTGGGCATCTCGCTCGGCACCGTGAAGACCCGACTGCTGCGTGCCCGCCGCACGCTGCAGGACACCGTCAACGACCAGGAGGACCGGTGAGCGAACACGATCGCCACGAGCCTGCCCCCACCGCCCCGCCCGGCGAGCCCGCGTCCGACGACGCAGACATCGCCGACTTCGAGCTGTCCGACGACGACCTGCAGGACGACGGCGTGCTCGGCGACCAGCTGCGCGAGCTGCTGCACCCCACGGACGGCCTGGACCGTCGGACCGCCCGCGACGTCGACAGCGCCCTGCGGGCCCGTTCGCCGCTCAACGCGGCCTTCGAGCTCTTCGGCGTCGGCTGGTGGACCGTCGAGACGCTCTTCACCGACCGCTCCCTCACGGATGACCCCCGTCGTGCCGACGGGGATGGAGAAGGAACCTGACGATGGACGACACGAAGTGGATCTGGGCGGCCGTCGCACTCGGCTGCGGACTGCTCTTCGGCGAGATCGCGGGCCGACTCCTGCGCAACGCCCTCGGGGCATCGTCGTCCGCGCCGCTGCGCGAGAACTCGGCCACCATCGCTCGACTGGTCTTCTGGGCATCGACGGCGATCGGTCTGGTCCTGGCGATCGCCGTGGTCGACGACGCAGCGCTCGACGATCTCGGCCACCGCCTGGGTGACAACCTCCCGAGCTACCTCATCGCGTTCCTCATGGTGATCGCCGGTTATGCCGTGTCGGTGCTCGTCGCCGCCATGGTCGGCCAGTCCGCCCGCAAGGCGACCGGGGTCCGCCAACGAGGGCTTGAACGGGCACTGCAGGCAGCGATCCTCGCGACGGCGATCGTGGTCGCGCTCACCGAGTTGGGCGTCGAGTCGTCCATGCTCGTGGTCCTGTTCGTCGTGGTGGTCGGCACCCCGGCGCTGGCGGTCGCACTCCTGAGCGCACTGGGCGGACGCGAGGTCGCGATGCAACTCGCTGCGGGACGGGCGCTGCGCCATCAGATCCGACCGGGACGCACCCTGTCGTGCGGCGACGAGCGCGGCACCGTCGTCGTGGCACATGCGACCGCGGTCGAGCTGGTGCGCGACGACGGCACCCGGGTCCACCTGCCGAACAGGACGCTGCTCGACGCCGGCTTTCGGTTGGATGACTGAGCCGGTTGGATGACTGAGCCGGTTGGATGATTGAGCTGGTCGGGCGACTGAGCCGGTTGGGAGATCGAGGGGCCGAGGAAGAAATCTCGCGACTTTCGCGACGCTGGCCCGTCAGGTACATCAACAGCGCAGGAACGGAGTCCGCCCGGATCTGCGCAAGGTACTCCCGCTCCCCAACTGGTGCTTCGGTCGGGTCACTCGGGTACACCAACGACACGGGCCCCTTCGGGGGCCCTCGTCGCGTCGTCGGCGATAGCGTCGGCGCCATGATCCGCCACACCGTCCTGCTCACCTTCGTCGAGGGCACCGATGCCGACGTGGTCGACGGGATCGTCGCCTCGTTGTCGCAGCTGCCGGAGCGCATCCCGAGCATCCGCAGCTACGTCGTGGCCACGGACCTGGGTCTGGCCGACGGCAACGCGACGCTCGCCGTGCACGGCGAGTTCGACGACGTCGAGGGCTACGTGGTCTACCGCGACCACCCGGAGCACCGGGCGGTCATCGACACACAGATCGTGCCGGTCCTCGCCTCGCGCAGCGCTGCCCAGATCGAGATCTGAGCGACCCCGACGCGCACCCACCGACATCTTTCGCGTGACAGCGGTCACGTCGTGCCCTAGGGTTCGGCGGACCAACTGAGTGTTGGGCCGGTCGAGCACCACCGGACGGAACGGGCCCTCGGGCACAGACCGTCCACCGGGTTCCCGGTTTCGGCAGGCCGTGTGGACGGATTCGGGGGGTTTCATCCACACGGCCTCCGAAGTTCTCCGGCCGGGGTCGCCGACGGCGTGACGATTTCGGGCAGACTGCTGCACGTGGGCCTGCAGAAGATCACCGGACCGGACGACTCCGACATGACCGGATTCGTCGTCATCGACCTCGACGGCGCGACCCGTGCCGACGGCGTGGTGAGGTCCGCCAAGAAGGTCCTCGTCGACGGCGCCAGGACCCTCGCTCGTTCCCGCACCTACGCCTGGGCGCTGCTCGGCCACCAGATC
>JAFAFN010000114.1 GCA_023423475.1 Actinomycetes bacterium
GTCGGTGCCGCGTCCGGGGCGCTGTCGCCGACCTCGCCGGCCTGGTCCCCTTCGGGACGGTCCCCGAGCACCACGGCATCGAAGTACATCGTCAGGTCGTGGGCCCCGTCGCCCAGCGCCTCGGCCCACCCGACGAACGGGCCGCAGAGGGCATCCAGGCCGCCCTGGTCCCCCACGAGCCGCACGACGGCCTCGGCGAGCAGCTCGTCGTCGCGGACCTCGCCGCACGGCACGCTCCACGTGCCGGCGGCGGCACCGTGGCCGTGGCGCACCATCAGCAGCTCGTCACCCCGGAGGCAGATCGCACCGACCCTGACCCGGGGACCGCTCATGATCCGCCGAGCTCCCGGTGCACCGTGATGGCCCTGGCGACCAGTCCGTGGGACTCGAAGAAGTTCTTGGTGTGCCGATCACCCGGCATGGCGTGGGCGTCGATGCCCACGCAGTGCTGAGCGACGGCCCACGCCACCGCATCGTCCATCAGTGCGGCACCCACTCCCACGTCACGAGCGGGCGGCTCGACGAAGATGTCGGACACCTCGGCCACCAGCCGTCCGTCGCCGAGCACGACGAGTCGGACGACGGCGTAGCCGACGGCCACGCTGCCGATGCAGCCGAGGCTCACTCGGGCGTCCGGGTCGTCCAGGTCGGCGCGCAGGCTGTCGAGCGGCGGGTCCGGCCGGGCCGAACGCAGCAGGTGGACGACGCCCCCTCGTTGGGCGTGCAGGTGTGCTCGGGCGGCGGTGTCGAGGCGGACGAGCTCGTCGAGGTCGTCGGTGGTCGCGGCGCGGACCACGGGACCGAGCGGCTCCGCGACGACGTCGGTGTCCATCGACAGCCCGGCCGCTCAGCCGGCGAGCAGCTGTGCGACGCGGTTGAGGATCGTCTGACGGTTGCGGTGGGCCAGCTCGTAGGCCTGTACCGCCAGGAGCTCGTCGGTCTCGAGCGTCGCCAGTCGGGGCACCACCTGCGACGCCGCCAGGCTGTCGTAGTCCTGCACCGGCAGCTCGGACTCCGCTGGCGCTGCGCGCAGCGGAGTGACCTCCGCGATCTCGGCGACGGGGTCATCGGCCGCTGGCGGATCCTCGACGACCGTCAGATCGGGGACGTCGGCATCGAGCACCGACAGCACGTCCACGCGCTCGGGGGTCGGACGACCTGCGGGCTCATCCGACGGGCTGGGTGCGAGGAACCCGAGGCACGGTGCCATCGCCGCGAGCGACCGGGCGAGGGCCGCCTGCTGGCGGGTGCGCTCGATGAGCTTCGGCACGGCGCCCACCACGGCCTCGACCACGTCGAGGGGCAACGGTCGCGAGGTGGACTCGGAGGTGGGCGTCTCGGTCATGTGCTTCCAGCTTGCCTCGTCGGGGCCCGACGAGGCGGTCGGAGTCCGGTGTCCCGGAGCTACTTCTTGGCGGCGACCTTGAGTCGCTTCTCGACGATGGGGATCGACGGGCACGGGTCGTACCCCTCGGGGCACTCGAGACGGCCCAGTCGGCCGAACTGGCGCGGGTGCACGATCATGAAGCAACCCGTGCAGGTGAACTCCTCGGCCGACTTGGCGGCGACGCGTTCTCCGACGTCGGGGTCGCTGGTCCCCTCCGGGACCTCGTCCTCTTCTTCTTCGTCATCGGTGCCCGCAGCGATGCGGTCCTTGAGGATCGCATCGAGGTCGGCCTCGACGTCGTCGGGGTCGAGATCTTCGTCGTCGTCCTCGTCGTCGTCGCCAGCGGGCTTGCGGCGCGCGGTGGGGACGTCGTCCTCGTCCTCGTCATCGTCGGCTCCCTCGGCGTCGTCCTCGACGCCCGGGAGGTCGACGGCGTCGTCGAGCTCGTCGTCGAGGTCCTCCTCGGAGAGTTCCTCTTCTTCACTGTCGACGTCGTCGGCATCGATGTCGATGTCTTCGTCCAAGATCTATCCGTCCACTCACACGGTCGCGGCCGCTTCCGGCTGGAAGTCGGGCCGCATCATAGACACACATCGTGTCGGGCGCAGCGTCAGTTGGTGCTGGCCCTACGCTCCTCTGCGCGTCGCTCGGCCTGGAGACGTTCGAGGTCGGGGCCGGCGCTGTGGTCGACGAAGGTCATCATCTCGGCGATGGCTCGATGACCTGCCTGTTCGGCGATGAGCCGGTGCATCTCCTGGCCGACGGAGCGGTAGCTGGGATGGCCCTGGACCGACGTGCGGAGCTCGATCAGGTGCATGGCCTCTCGGGCGTTGAACTGCATGACGTAGCGGATCCGATAGGCCAGCGACACCGCATAGGCAGCTCGCTCGGGGAAGCGCTCCGCGAGGTCGCTCCACAGGTTGGCCGACGTCTCCATCGCCTCGTCGAAGCGTCCGGACAGACCTGCTTCGTCGATGGCGACCGGCCGCGTGTAGCCGTGTCGGGGGGTGAGCTCCTGCCACTCGATGGTCATCAGGCGGTGGCGTTGCAGGTCGCGGAACGCGCCGTAGTCGGACACGACGTCGAAGCGGTAGTCGGTGCGCTCGAGCGCCCTGCCCGGCTTGTGGCGTCGGTTGGACCGCTCACCGACGTAGGACCGGACGATCGAGATCCGGTCGTCGGTCGACATCTGGCGAACCCGGTCGAGCAGCTGCGTCTCGGCGAGCCCGGTGTAGGGATAGAGCATCGCGGCGATCGCCTTGACCTCGCCCTCGGGGTCCCAGTCGACGAGGGTGACCGTCGGAGCGGACGGAGCGGTGACCTCGTCGCCGGCGAGCAGCTCGTAGGCGGTGGTCTCCATGGCCCGGCGGTTCGAGGCCATGTACTCCGAGGTCGCCTGGCCCCGGTCGGGCAGGTCGACCCTGCGCAGGAAGCTGGGCACGACCTTGCGGAGCTCGACGAGCATCAGCTCGGCGTACTGGCGGGCCTCCGGCAGCGGATGGGCCCGCATGCGCAGCAGCAGCGACTCGAAGCCCTGGCCCGAGCCGTAGATGCCCACGTTCGACAGCGACGCCGCGGGCAGGATGCCCCGGGTCGCGTCGAGTGCCTTGGCGCGGATCGCCTGGCGGTAGACGAAGTCGGAGTCCTGCTCGCTCTTGGGATGGCGTTCCCTGAAGTGGTCCTGCAGCGTCCGGGCGAGCTCGCCGTAGGTGTCGAAGAGCCGGTCCATGTCGCCGACGTAGCGCGCGCCGAGGTTGGACGCGAGGACCTCGGGATCCCGGTGGTAGCGGTAGCGACCGCCCAGTCGCTCGTCGTAGGGGATGTAGCGGGTCGACTGCTCCAGGTAGGACATGAGCCGTCCCCACTCGAGCACCTTGGTGAGGAGGTTCGAGGCCTGTTCGCACGCCAGGTGCACTCCCCCGAGTTGGGCCACGCTGTCGTCGCCGTACTCGAAGAAGACGCGGTCGTAGAGCTGCTCGGCGCGCTCGACGCCGACGGTGGCGTCCGCGCTCTCGTCGTCGGTGATGTCGAGGTCGCCGACGAACTCGTCGAGGAACAGCCGGCGGAGCGACTTCGCGGAGCGCGAGTAGCGGGCGAACAGCGCGCCCTTGACCACCTCTGGCAGGTTGACCAGCGCGAAGACGGGCCCGTCGAGGTTGGAGAAGTACCGACGGAGCACGGAACGCTCATCGTCGGTGAACTGCTCGGTCACATACGTCGGAACAGGCGCATTCACGCCGCTGAGACTAGGGCCCGGCCGCCGATGCGCCGGTGATGCCCGGTAGCCTCAGACGAGGCGTTCGAGGGGGTCGAGCCAGCAGTCGACGATGGTCGCGGCCATCGCCTTCGCCCCGTCGATCACGGCACGATCGCCGGCGTCGCCACGGGCGTGCGCTGCGAACTCGGGGGTGTGGATGGACACCCCCGGCGGGGCGACCGCCACGAGCGGGTGGATCGACGGAACCAGGTGGCTGACGTTGCCCATGTCGGTGCTGCCGACGACGTGACCGACGACGTCGGGATCGGCGAAGGGGCGTCCGAGGTCGGTCGCGTGGCGGTGGTAGCGCTCGAGCAGTCGCGGATCGTCGACCATGTCGTCGTAGGGCGGGTCGACCCAGCGGTGGGTCATGGTGCAACCCGCGGCGCGCGCCCCGGCGTCGAGGCACTCGAGGACCCGCGCCTTGAGCGATTCGAGCCCGGCGACCGTCGGTGACCGCACGTACCACTCGGCGGCTGCATGGCGCGGCACGATGTTCGGCTGCTCGCCCGCCTCGGTGAAGATGCCGTGCACCCGCTCGTCGTCACGGATGTGCTGGCGCAGCGCGGCGACGTTGACGTAGCCGAGCACCGCCGCGTCGAGCGCGTTGCGTCCCAGGTGCGGAGCCGCCGCGGCGTGCGAGGCCCTGCCGTCGTACTCGACGATCAAGCGCTGGATGGCGAGCGTTGTGAGCGTGGGCAGGTCGTGGTCGGCCGGATGCACCATCATCGCGACGTCGACGTCCGAGAACGCACCGTCGCGGATCATGAAGACCTTGCCGCCGCCGCCCTCCTCGGCCGGGGTCCCGAGGATCCGCAGGCGTCCGCCGAGGCGTTCCGCGAGCGTCGCCGCGGCGAGACCGGCGCCGAGTCCTGCCGCCGCGATCACGTTGTGGCCACAGGCGTGGCCGATGTCGGGCAGGGCGTCGTACTCGCAGATGACGGCCACCGTGGGGCCCGTCGTCCCGACCGACGCGCTGAAGGCGGTGTCGAGTCCGTGGGCGTGACGGATGGTCTCGATGCCCTCGGCCTCGATCACGTCGCAGAGCAGGTCATGGGCGTGGTGCTCGGCGAAGCAGAGCTCCGGGTCGTCCCAGATGCGGTGCGACACGTCGAGCAGCACGTCCGCTCGGCGGTCGACCTCGGCGAGCACGGCGGCGCGGGCCTCGTCGGGGGTCATCGACTCACTCTTCCACGGACGGGACGGTCGCAGCCGCCACGTTCACTCGGGATGCTCGAGCACGATCTTGCCGAGCTGATCGGCACTGCGCAGACGGTCGAGTGCACGTGGGTACTCCGAGAGGGGCAGCACCTCGTCGATGACCACCGGGAGCCCCTCGCCCATCAGCTCGGTGACGTGGCGGAACTCCGTCTGGCTGCCACAGCTCGCCCCGATGATGTCGAGCTGCTTGAAGAACAGCCGTGGCAGGTTCAGCTCGACCTTGGGGCCGGACGTCCCGCCGCACACGCACATGCGCCCGCCGTGGCGCAACGTCCGCACCGCGAACTCCCAGGTGGCCGGACCGACGCTGTCGACGACGATGTCGGCGGTCACCGGGTACGGCTTGGTGGAGTCGAACCAGTCGGTCGCGCCGAGCTCGACCGCACGGCGACCCTTGGCGGCATCTCGTGAGGTGACGTAGACGTTGCAGCCGATCTGTCGGGCGAGGATCAGCGCCCACGTCGCCACACCGCCGCCGATGCCCGTGACGAGCACCGTGTCGGACGGCTGGATGCGCGCACGACGCAGCAGCCGCCATGCGGTCGTGCCGCACACGGGGTACGACGCGGCTTCGGCCCAGCTGCGATGCGGCGGCTTGCGCTCGAGCTGGTGTGCACCGACCACGCAGAACTCGCCGTGGCCACCCCAGCAGTGCTCGCCGAGGAGCCGCATGCCCGGATCGAGCACCGAGTCGTCGCCGCGCTCCAGCGCCTCGGCGGGCACGAGCGCGGTGTTCACGACGACCTCGTCGCCGACCTGCCAGTCGGTCACGCCCTCGCCGACCGATTCGACGACCCCGGCGACGTCGTTGCCGGGCACGTGGGGGAACGCAGGAGGCTTCGGCAGACCGGTCGTGAGCCACAGGTCCATGTGGTTCAGCGCCGAGGCCCGAACCGCCACCCGGACCTGCCCGGGGCCGGCGATCGGATCGGGGACCTCGCCCCACACGTACTGGCCGGGCGACTCCGGCAGGTGCCATGCATACATGTCGTGCAGGGTACCGAGAAGGCTGCGGGACGCGTCCCGCGGTCGCGTCGATTCAGACGACGACCGTGACGGCGTCGGGAATGCACTCGACGCGGAGGCCGGCGACCCGCCCCATCGGCGCGCCGTCGAGCCACACGTGGTGCGGCCCGTCGAGCTCGAAGGTCGTGACACGCCGCGTCGTGAGATCCGGATGCGGCACGTGGGTCCCGGTGCGTGCCCTGGCTCGCCCGGTGCGTCGTTGGCCGGCGGGCAGCGATCCCTCGGTGAGGTCGAAGCGGCCGTCGCCGGGATGCGCCCGTGGGCCGAGGTCGTAGGGCCCGACGAACGAGCCGTTGACGATGATCCATGTGGGTCCCGCCCAGAGCCGCCCGGAGCGGTGTTCCGTCGCGACGAGGTGGGCAACGAGCACGTCCCGTCGACCGTCGAGCTCGACCACGCCGAGATCGACGGGGAATCGGACTCCCGACCCGGAGCGCAGCACGACCGCATCGTGGCGTGGTGCTCCCAGCGAGCGGTGCAGGTCGCCGCCGGTCAGCCCGATCTCGGGACGGCCGTCCGAGGTCGTCCACGACGGCAGTCCGCTGAGGAACTCGCCGGCGGCACGGTCCGAGTCGAACACCGGCGCGTCCGGTGCGAGTGGCCCGGGCTCGCCCCAGGACTCGCCCTTGCGGATGCTCACGGCCCGGTCTCGTCGGTGATCCCGGACTCGTCGGTGATCCCGGACTCGTCGGTGATCCCGGTCTCGTCGGTCTCGTCGTCCTCGCCGGGCCGTGACGACGCGGCGATCACTCCCCGGACGAGCGCGCCGGCGGCGGACCGAGCCGATGCCCTGGTCGTCGCGTCGGGCGCGACCTCGGCGACCTGTCCGAGCAGGTCGACGAGCTGTCGGACGTTGCGGACGAAGTCGCCGCCGGTCAGGTCCTCGTCGAGGATGTGATCGAGGTGCTGGCCGGTCGCCCAGGACCACGCGGCCGACGCGAAGCCCCCTTCGGGAGCACGGGTGCGGGGCACGCGGTGGCGCTGCTCGAGCGATCCGAGCGCGTCCGCCACCTGGCCGAGACGTCGGTAGCGATCCCGCACCGCGAGCGTGGGCAGCACCGGCTCGGGCGGTGGTTCGGCACTGCGGTGCTCGTAGGTGATGCAGCTGAGGGTCGCGGCGAGCTCCGCCGGCTCGAGTCCGTCGAAGATGCCGCGGTCGATCGCCATCGAGATGAGCAGGTCGCACTCGTGGTAGATCCGACGGAGCCGCTCGCCCGACGCGGTCAGCCGCCACCCGTCGACGTGGTCCGTCGCCCGCAGCACCGACACGACGTCGTCGAAGCGCGCCACCAGTCCGCCGCCCCTGCGCTCGATCTCGGACTCGATGTCCGCGATCTCGCGATCGAAGCGCGACAGCGCACCGTGGGCATCGAGCAGACGACGCCGGTCCGGGTGGTGGTGCAGCGGATGGTCCTCGAGCGCACGTCGGGGGTCGACCTCGAGGTCGGACCGGGCCGCGCCCGCGGTGCTCGCTCCGATGGCATCGGGGTCGGCGGGTTCGGGGGCGGATGCGTCGTCGCGCTCGGGCAGCCTCGCGTCACGCAGCGCGGCCGCGGCCGCACGGCGGTACTTCGGCTCCTGCGGCTTGTTCGGGGTGGGCAACCGGACGTGCGCGACGGCGACCACCGGTTCGGTGACGTTGCCCGCGTCGAGGGTGACCAGGTTCGCCCGGTGGTTGGTGGCGCGGACCCGCACCGCTCCCCCACGTCGGTGCGAGACGGCCAGCACGACGAGGCGTCGTCGGCCGTGCGGTGTGCGGCGCTCGATGACGTCCCCGGGCCGGAGCCCTCGGAGCGAAGCGTCGATCGCTGCTCGACCGCCCTGACGGCGTCGTCGCCGCTCCTCCTGCACCGCGGACTCCAGCTCGGCGTAGCCGGCGACGTCGAAGACTCGGTGCTCGGTGGTGGTCGACGGGTCCTCGAGCGCGGCCCGTTCGTCGACGAGTCGGTCCTGTCGTGCCCGGAGCCGCACCACCGCACGGTCCGCCTGGAACTGTGCGAAGGACCTGGCGAGCACCTCGTGGGCCTGCTCACGGTCGTAGCGCTCCACCAGGTTCGCCGACATGTTGTAGGTCGGGCGGAACGACGACGACAGCGGGAACTCCCGGCTCGCGGCCAGGTTCGCCACCTGTTCGAAGGTCGCGAACGGGCTCCACAGCACCACCGCCGCGCCGGTGTCGTCGATGCCACGGCGACCTGCTCGACCGGTCAGCTGGGTGAACTGCCCCGGGGAGAGGAACTCGTGGCGTTCGCCGTTGTACTTGCTGAGGCGTTCGATGACGACCGCACGTGCCGGCATGTTGATGCCGACGGCGAGCGTCTCGGTCGCGAACACGACCTTGAGCAGCCCGAGGTTGAAGCACTCCTCGACGGTCTCGCGGAACGCTGGGATCATGCCGGCGTGGTGCGCCGCGACGCCGGCCTCGAGGGTCGCCAGCCAGCGCTCGTAGCCGAGCACGTCGAGATCGTCGTCGCTCAGCGCCGTGGTGCGGCGTTCGGCGATCGAGCGGATGCGGTCCCGCACCGCTGCGTCGGTCAGGCGGACGCCGGCGTCGAGCAGCGCCCGAGCGGCTTCGTCGCAGCCATTGCGGCTGAAGATGAAGTAGATCGCCGGCAGCAGGCCCTCGTCGTCGAGCCGCTCGACGGTCTCGAGTCGCCTCGGCGTGACGAAGCGCGAGCGGCGTCGGCGCCCGTCCTGCTGTCGCTGGCGGTGCTGGTCCGCGTCGAAGCGGTGCCCTTCGGGGTTGCTGCGCCCGTCGACGAGCAGCGGGATCAGGTGGTCCCGCTCGGCGCTCCGGTCGCCGATCAGCATCAGCGGATCGAGCCGGATCGGCCGTTCGTGCTCGATGACGATCTCGGTGGGGCCGCGCAGTGCGGTGATCCACTCCCCCAGCTCGACCGCGTTCGACACCGTCGCCGAGAGGCAGACGAAGCCGGCGTGTCGCGGCGCGTGGATCAGGACCTCCTCCCAGACCGGACCGCGGTACGCGTCCTGGAGGAAGTGCACCTCGTCGAGCACGATCCAGCGGAGGCCGTCGAGCGTCGGCGAGGACGCGTAGATCATGTTGCGCAGCACCTCGGTGGTCATCACGACCACGGGCGCGTCGCCGTTGATCGCGTGGTCACCGGTGAGCAGGCCGACGCGGTCATCGCCCAGCACGGCACGGAGGTCGTGGAACTTCTGGTTGGACAGCGCCTTGATCGGGGCGGTGTAGAAGCACTTCGAACCCTCTGCGACGGCGAGCTCCACCGCGTGCTCGGCCACGACGGTCTTGCCGGCACCGGTCGGCGCGGCGACGAGCACGTTCGAGCCGGCGTCGAGGGCCTCGATCGCCGCCTGCTGGAACCCGTCCAGCCCGAACCGGTGGTCGAACAGGGCGCTCAGGTGGCGGCGCCCGAGCTCATCTCGGCGCGTCGTCGTCGCCGCAGGAAGAGCCGACCCAGCAGGATCGACAGTTCGTAGAAGAGGTACATCGGCACCGACAGCGCAGCCAGCGAGACCGGGTCGCCCGAGGGTGTGATCGCTGCGGCGAGCACCACGATGATGAGCACCGTCGGCCGTCGCCAGCTGGAGAGCTGCTGGGGAGTGACGATGCCGATCAGCTGGAGGCTGACCAACAGGATGGGGAACTCGAAGCCCACGCCGAAGGCCATCATCATGAACAACGACAGCCGGACGAACTCGGTGGGCCCGGAGCGGATGTCGATGTCGTCACCGCCGACACGGACCAGGAAGTCGACCGCCTGGGTGAGCGTGAAGTAGGCGACGACGGCGCCGAGCAGGAACAGCAGGAACGCGGACGCCGTGAAGGCGATGGCGTATCGGCGCTCACGCTTGTAGAGCCCCGGTGCGATGAACCGCCAGAGCTGCCACAGGATGATCGGCATGGCCAGGAAGACCCCGCCGTAGCCCGCGACCTTGAGTCGCAGGCTGAACGGGTCGAGCAGGTTCGTCACCAGGAAGTTGCAGTCCGCCGCGCCGTTCACGTTCTGCAGCGCCGAGCAGTAGGGCTGGTTCAGGGTGTCGATGAACAGCGGGTACAGGAACCACGCGGGGATCATCAACAGGAAGACCGCACCCGCGCAGATGATCAGGCGCTTGCGCAGCTCGCGCAGGTGGTCGCCGAGTGTCATCTCGGCTCCCTCGCGTTCGGCGCCCTTGAGGATCGTGGGTCGCTTCATCGCTCCGGCGTGGTCTCGGTGCCGGTGTCGGCCGCGACGTCGGTCGCGTCGTCGGTGGTGCCGTCGGTCGTGTCGTCGGTCGCATCCGCGGTCGTGTGCTCGGGCGAGTCCGACGCCGCAGCGTCACCGGCAGCGTCCGTCGCCGCCGCAGCTTCGGCCGCATCTGCCGCGGCATCGGCAGCGTCGGCCGCCGCCTGGGCCTCGGCCTCCTTGCGCGCCCGCTCCTCTGCCTCGGCCTCGAGGGCGTATTCCGCCAGCTTCTGGCGGGGGCGTGCGGCGAGCTCGCCGAGCTCCTTCAGAGGCTGCATCGAAGGGTCGTCCATGACGCCCTTGACGTCGTCACCGAGCCCGTCGGCCATCGTGCGCAGCTTGTGCAGCATCTTGCCGGCGCTCCTGGCCATCTCCGGGAGACGATCGGGGCCGAGGACCACGAGCGCGACGATGAGGATGATGAAGAACTCACCGGCGGTGAAGTTGCCCATCTCGGTCGCTACTGTCCCAGTCGGTCCTGGATCTCCCGGCGGAGACCGTCGGAGGCGTGCTCGATGACGTCGGCTGCACGATGCAGCTCGCCGGTGTCGACCGAGATCAGCACCGCCGCGCTGCGCTCGAGTGCACGCGTGGCGCGCAGCACGAGGAGTCCCGTGACCACGAGCATCAGCAGTGTCGAGACGACGACGAGCATGCCAGGAACGCTAGCCCGACCTGCGGACCCCGGACGCGCAGGACGCCCCGGCAAGAAGTGCGGCAGGGCGTCCCAGAGGTGCTGACATCGGAGTCGGGCGGCGGCCCGAGGTCTCAGCGGTCGGTCATGGTGGCGAGTGTCACGAACCAGTCGGGGGTCGTGAGCAGGTCGTGGAAGTCGAGCACGTCGTCGTGGGAGATCGACGCGCCGCCCTTCTGCTCGGAGAGCTCGGCGGGGAGACGCCACTCCTCGGAGTCGACGCCGGCGGCGAGCAGCACGTCGACGACGTGCGATTCGGCCGGTCGGACCTCGATCATCCGGCACACCGGGCAGCGGAAGAGGTAGGTGGCTTCGCCGTTGTCGAGGCACGTCCGCACCCGGAGATCACGGGATCGAAGTTCCACATCACCACAGTCGCTACAGGTCGCACGGATGAGCGCCATCAGAGTTCTCCTCGTTTCACGTACCCCCTCTACTTCGGCTCGGACCCCCTCCGGGTTGACCTTTCGCGCCGAATCCGGGCCGTTCGGCCCCTCTCCGAGTGCGGCGTGGGTACTTGTTCCCGAGCCCTTCGCCGAATGGCAACATGGGGCCGATGTCGCCGAGCTACGAGTCCCTGGACGGCCCTGCGGTCCTGTTCGCCCACCGTGGTGCACGGGCACACGCCCCGGAGAACACGATCGAGGCGTTCACCCTGGGGCTGCGGCTGGGCGCGACGGGCCTCGAGAGCGATGTCTGGCTGACCTCGGACGGCGTCGCCGTGCTCGACCACGACGGTGTCGTCGGTGGGATGCTCCGCCGCAAGCAGATCGCGAACCTCGAGCGGGCGGACCTGCCCGACCACATCCCCTCGCTCTCGGAGCTCTACGAGGCCTGCGGGAGCGCTTTCGAGCTGTCCCTCGACGTCAAGGACCCTGCGGCCGTCGACGAGGTGCTGCGGGCCGCCACGGCGGCAGGTGCGCTGGAACGGCTCTGGCTCTGCCATCCCGACATCGACCTGCTCGGCGCCTGGCGGGAGCGCTCCGAGGCGCCGAAGCTCGTCAACTCGACCCGGCTCGCAGTGCTCGAGCACGGTCCGGAGCGCCGGGCGGCGCAGCTACGCGAGCGGGGCATCGACGCGCTGAACCTGCACCACTCGGAGTGGAGTGCCGGCACCGTGGCCCTGTTGCACCGGTTCCGTCGACGCTGCTTCGGCTGGGACGCGCAGCACCTTCGTGTGATCTCTGCGCTGCTCGACATGGGCATCGACGGGGTCTACAGCGACCACGTCGACCGACTCGTCGACGCCGCCGCCGTCTGAGCCCGAAGGCGGCCTGAGTCCCGCTGACGTCCAGACCTACCGCCATCCGGGCCATGCAGCTCCGGCCGGCGCCGAGCGGGCGCGGCGGAGCGCCCCGAGCCGCGGTGCGGCCGGGGTGACGCTCACCAACTGGGCCCTGGTGGTGGGTCGGGCTGTGTCCGGGCGCTGTGTCCGTCAGTCGTGGTCGAGACCGAGTTGTTGGATGAGGGGTCGAGCTTGTCCGTGGCGTTGGGTGCGGAGGTCTCGTCGGTCGGGGGTGGTGATGATGAACCCTTGGTCGAGGTGGTGGGTGTCCGGGTCCGGTTCGACCGACCAGCCGTCGGTGTGCCAGAGGTGGTGGTGCTGTGAGCATGCGGGCAGCCCGTTGGTCTGATCGGTCGGTCCGTCGTGTTCCCAGTGTTCGACGTGATGGATCTGGCACCATTCGAACGGGACATCACACCCGGGGTGTCCGCAGCCACCGTCGCGGACCATGATGTTCCGCTTCTGTTCGGGCTGGAAGAGCCGAGCCGCTTGGCCTTGGTCGATCGGCACACCGAGGTGATCGACGACCACCGCGCGGAACACCGCATCGCAGAGGAGTTCTCGGTGGTGCCGTCCTGGATGCGCACACCGTCGGGTGTGCGGGCGTCGAGCGGGCCCGTCGCTTGGACGATGAGGGTGACGTCGGTGACGGGTGAGGGTGCGTTCGGCCGTGCTCCGCAGCCTCTGACGATGAGCGCGATGAGGGCTTCGGCGTAGAGGTCGTTGCGGCCGGGGAACTGCTCGAACCCCGCGTGATCTTCCGTGCCGTCGTCACAGCACCCGTCGGTGACGGTGTGGGCCTTGTTGTTGCGGCAGTGCTCCCGGTAGCGGCGCTCGGACTCTTCCATCACCGCGGCACGGAACCGCTGCGCATCCGCACCGACCAGGTCCATGTCGACATGCAGGGCGCCGCCGAGGCCGTCGACCATCCGCAACCGATTCCGAGGCTCACCCAACGGTCCGGGGCCGTCCTGATCGGCGAGTGACACGAGCCCTTGGACGTCCTTGGACCACGCATCGAAGCGTTCCAACTGGGCGAGCTCGATGAAGCGTTCCTGCAACTCCACGACATAGGGCTCGACCCTGGGAGTGCACAAGCGTGCGACGAACACCGCGTGATCCATCGAGATCGCCCCATCCGAGAGCGCCCGCGCGATCTCGGGCAGTACGAGCCGCAGCTTCTTCGCGGTGTTCACCCGGGCCGCCGCGGTCGCGCCCGCGACGTGGTGCTCGTCGAGCAACCAGGCCTTCAGTCTGAGCCCGGTCCGGCGTTCGGTCACATGACGTGCCGCGGTCTCACCGAGCAGCTCCAAGCGCGCCGCGTCGAGCGCGCGTTGTTCCAACTCGAGCGCGTGCAATGCGTCGAGCAGCTCGTCGTCCGACGCTGCTGCGACATCGAGCGGTGGTCGAACGAGTGGTGGTGGATGATCGAGCAACGCCACGGGCGCGCCTCCCCAACAAGTCGTGAAGTCCAGCGGTGCCACGACGAGTCGGTGACACGACGACCAGCCGTCCAACACCCACCGAACACGGCAGGTCTGGGGAAGTGAACGACCTGCAACCAACCCTACGGATCGGGTGTGACAGCGAAGCCGGCTCGCCGGTTGCTCAGGGGTCGGTCGGGTCCTCTGGCTCGGCCAGCTGGGGGCCGATCGCGCCGATCGCCTCGTAGTACTCGAGCTCGACGTCGAGGATGGTCACGACGTCGGCGTCGCTCAGGTCGAGGCTGGCCTCTTCGACCTTGCCGAGCACCCAGGCGGTCGGCTCGTCGTCGGGCACCACCACGAGCGCGGTGCCGATGTCGTCCGCGGTCTTCTCTGACGCCACGCCCTTCTCGGCGAGGTAGTCGCAGTGGAAGAGCAGCACGCTGCGCACGTCGTCGAACGAGATCCGGGCGGTCAGGTCGTCGGGCAGACGATCCGCGACGAAGTCGACGGCCTCTTCGATGTCGTACACGCTGCGACGCGGTCGAGCCGCGAGCGAGCCGCTGACCACGCCGATCGACACCGCAGCGATGACGAACGTGCAGATCGCCGCGAGCACCACCCACAACCACATGCCCGGGATGGTACCGGCCACGTGCGACGCCGCCGGTGCGTCACACTGGGGCCCGACGGCTCCCGGCGAACGCCGCCGCCGCTCCGAGGAGGACCACGATGCCGCATCCACGCAGATTCAGGTTCGGCGCCCAGCTGCACCAACCGCTGCCGGGACTGACCTGGTTGCAGAGCGCCCGACGGATCGAAGAGCTCGGCTACTCGACGTTGTTCGTGCCCGATCACTTCGGCGAGCAGCTGGCCCCCATCACCGCAATGGCGACCGCCGCAGCAGCGACCGACCGGCTCTCGGTCGGCTCGCTGGTCTTCGACAACGACTACCGGCACCCTGTGGTCCTGGCCAAGGAGATGGCGTCGATCGACTCGGTCTTCTCGGGCCGTACCGAGGTGGGCATCGGCGCCGGCTGGATGGCGTCGGACTACCGCGAGTCGGGCATCGCGATGGACGCGCCGAAGGTGCGGGTCGACCGTCTGATCGAGGCGGTCGAGATCATCCGTGGGCTCTGGTCGGGCGAGCCGGTCGACTTCCACGGCGAGCACTACGACATCACCGGTCTCGTGGGGCACCCTGCGCCGCACACCCCCGGTGGGCCGCCGCTGATCATCGCCGGTGGCTCTCCGAGGATGCTGCGCTTCGCCGGCGCCCACGCCGACATCGTCGGCGTCAACCCGTCGATCCACTCCGGCGAGATCGATGCTGACGCCGCCCGTGACGGCCTGGCCGACCGGATGGACCGCAAGTTCGAGTGGGTCGCCGAGGGTGCGGGCGACCGCATGGCCGAGCTCGAGTTCAACGCATGGGTCCCGGTCGTGGCGATCACCGACGACGCGCAGGCGGTCGCCGAGATGGTGGCACCCGGCTTCGGGCTCGCCCCCGAGCAGGCGGGCGAGGCGCTGGAGTCACCGATGGCGATCGTCGGCACCGAGGACGAGATCGTCGAGCGGCTCGAGGGTCGACGCGACCGCTGGGGCTTCTCGTACTTCGTGGTGCAGAACGAGTCGGCGCTCGCCCTCGAGCCGATCGTCGCCCGCCTCACCGGACACTGACCCGCCGCGGACCACGAACTCCTCCTCGTTCTCGATGTGATCACGGCGAGAACGAGGAGGATCTGGCGACGGCGACGGCGACGGTGACGGTGACGGTGACGGTGACGGTGACGGTGGACACATTAAGGCATGTGCCTTAGAGTCGACACATGGCCATCCCGACGACTCCCTCCGCTCCGGCGACGACCGCTCCGGCAACGACCGACGCGTCCCGGCCGGCGCGGGCGTCGATGATCGCCGCGGCCGAGCGGATCGTCGCCGAACGCGGCCTCTCGGCCATGTCCCTCCGTGTCGTGCAGCAGGAGTCGGGGCAGCGCAACAAGTCCGCCGCGCAGTACCACTTCGGATCCCGCGACGGCCTGATCGAGGCCGTGCTGACGACCCGCATGGCCGAGGTCAACGAACGCCGCGCCCAGCTGCTCGTCGAGATCCCCGCTGATGGCAGCACCGACAGCGGGACCGTCATCCGCCAGCTCGTCGAGGCGCTGATCCGACCGGTGGCGGAGCAGACGGTGATGCGTCCCGAGAGCGCGTGGGCACGGTTCGTGGTGCAGGCCGGCAACGACCCGACCGTCGCCGAGACGGTGCGTCGCAGCGTCGAGGGCGAGCCCTACCGCGAGCTCGTGGACCGACTGGGTGCGGCGATGGCCCAGGTCCCGACCCCACTGCGGCGCCTCCGCATCGACCGGGCGGTCGGACTGGTCTTCACCTCGCTGGCCGCCGGCGAACACGCCCGGGACGCGGGCCGATCGTCCTCGACCGACCGCGGGCAGATCGACCTGACCGCCCGCATCGAGGACCTGATCGACGCCACCACCGCCCTGCTCGCGGCAGCACCCTCTGCGACGACGCTCGCCGCCCTGCGCGACACCTGACCCGCTGCTCGGCACCTGACCCGCTGCGCGACCGCCCGCCTGACCGACAGACCGACCGACCGACAGACCGACCGACCACTGGAGCCGACATGTTCACCGTCAACGACCACCTCCGCATCGGCGCCAGCACGGCGCCCAGGGTCCCGGATGGCTTCGAGCTCCGCCCCTACGACCGCTTCACGATCGACCCGCTCTCCCCCACCATCGGTGCGGTCATCGGCGGGGTGGACCTGGGCGACGTCGACGACGAGCTGCACGACGAGCTGCACCGAGCCCTGCTCGAGTGGAAGGTGCTGTTCTTCCGCGACCAGGTGATCACGCGCGACCAGCAGCGCGATCTCGCGCTGTCGTGGGGTGAGATCGAACGCCACCCGTTCTACGCCTTCGTGCAGCCCGACCAGCCCGACGCCGACGTGGTCCGCCTGGCGAAGGACGCGATGAGCAGCGGCGTCGAGAACGTCTGGCACGCGGACCTGACCTGGCACGAGCGGCCGTCGTTCGGCGCGGTGCTGCGCGCGGTCGAGGTGCCCGACGTAGGTGGCGACACGCTGTGGGCCGATGCGGGCGCGGCCTACGACGAGCTCCCGGAGGAGATGAAGGAGCGCATCGACGGACTCGTCGCAGTGCACGACTGGCGCCGCACGTTCGGACTCGCGATGCCCGAGGAGGACCGCGATCGCCTGAGCGGGCAGTTCCCGCTCGTGCAGCACCCGGTCGTCAGGATCCACCCGGAGACCGGCCGGCGGACGCTGTTCGTGAACGCGATCTTCACCTCGCACCTCGTCGACGTCGACCACGACGAGAGCGAGCGGATCCTCACCGCGCTCTACGCCCAGATGCACCGACCCGAGTTCCAGTGCAGGTTCCGCTGGCTGCCCGGCTCCGTCGCGATCTGGGACAACCGGTCGACGCAGCACTACGCGGCGAGCGACTACGCACCGGCGCCGCGAGTGATGGAGCGCATCAGCATCGCGGGGGACGTGCCCTACGGGCCCAGCTGACGGCGCGGGTCGGGTGAGGTGACGCCGCGGCGGATGCCTGGGAGACTCGACGGTCCATGCATCCCGACGAAGCGAACCGCTCCACTCGACCCGCCCCTGCCGATCGCCACGAGCTGAGCGAGGAGATCGAGCGGACCATCGACGAGGTCCGCCTCCGCAACGCGGCCGAGCCCGAGTTCCACCAGGCGGTGACCGAGGTGCTCGAGTCGCTGCCGCTCGTCCTGGCCCGCCACCCGGAGTACGGCGAGGCGAACATCCTCGGCCGACTCGTCGAGCCGGAACGCCAGATCATGTTCCGGGTGCCGTGGACCGACGACCACGATCGGGTGCAGGTGAACCGCGGGTTCCGGGTCGAGTTCAACAGCGCGCTCGGCCCCTACAAGGGCGGTCTGCGCTTCCACCCGTCGGTCACGCTCGGCACGATCAAGTTCCTCGGGTTCGAGCAGACCTTCAAGAACGCGCTCACCGGTCTCGGCCTGGGTGGCGGAAAGGGCGGCTCGGACTTCGATCCGAAGGGGCGCTCCGACGGCGAGATCATGCGCTTCTGCCAGTCGTTCATGACCGAGCTGTACCGACACCTGGGCGAGTACACCGACGTGCCCGCGGGCGACATCGGGGTCGGCACCGACGAGATCGGCTACCTGTTCGGCCAGTACAAGCGGATCACGAACCGCTACGAGTCCGGTGTGCTGACCGGCAAGGGCGTCGGCTGGGGCGGCGCCTACGTGCGCACCGAGGCGACCGGCTACGGCGCCGCGTTCTTCCTGCGCGAGATGCTCGCCACGCGCGAGGACACGATCGACGGACATCGCGTCGTCGTGTCGGGCAGCGGCAACGTGGCGGTGCACGCTATCGAGAAGGTGACCGACCTCGGTGGTCGGGTCGTCGCATGTTCGGACTCCGGCGGCTACGTGGTGGCCGAGAAGGGCATCGACGTCGACGTGCTGCGACGGGTGAAGCTCGAGGAGCATCGACGCATCTCGGCCTACCTCGAGCACGACGGCGAGGCGACCTACGTCGAGGGCGGCGACGTCTGGGACGTCCCGTGCGACATCGCGATCCCCGCGGCCACCCAGAACGAGCTCGGCGAGGACTCGGCACGCACCCTGGTCGAGCACGGCTGCATCGCGGTGTGCGAGGGCGCCAACATGCCCTGCACACCCGAGGCGATCGACGTGTTCGCCGCAGCAGGCGTGCTGTTCGGTCCGGGCAAGGCGGCCAACGCCGGCGGCGTCGCCGCCTCCGGGCTCGAGATGCAGCAGAACGCCAGCCGCGAGCGCTGGGGGTTCGCGGAGTCCGAGCAACGTCTGGCGACGATCATGGCCGACATCCACCGGACCTGCTTCGAGACCGCAGAGCAGTACGGGCGACCGGGCGACTACGTGCTCGGGGCGAACATCGCCGGCTTCCGGAAGGTCGCCGACACAATGCTCGCCCTCGGGGTCATCTGAACAGAGTCATCTGAACAGGGTCATCCGAACAGGATCAGCCGACCGCGAGCACCGGTTCGGGCTCGACGATCACGAAGCCGCCGGGCGAGAACTCGAGCTGGAACGCCTCACCCGAGCCCCGTCCGATCAGCGCGCCGGCGCTCATCGACGACTTGGTCGTGATCTGCAGACCAGCGGACCAGGCGACGACCGCGTTCGGGTCGACGCAGGTCCTGGCCTCGGAGGTGTCGAGCACGACGGGCCAGTCGCTCGCGAGGATCACCGTGCCGGGGCCGGTGAGCGTCACGTTGAACAGGCCGCCGGCGGCCATCGCGCCGATGCCGCCCTTGATCATCTGGATGCTCCACTCGACGCTCGCGTCGAAGCCGAGCAGGGCCCGCGACGATGCCGAGAGCTGCTCGCCCGGGCCGAGCTCGAGCAGGTGCAGCTTCTTGCCGGCGTGGGAGACGAAGAGCTCGCCCGACCCCTCGCACGTCATCAACTTCAGGCCCTCGCCCGTCGCCATCGACTTGAGGTACTTGGCTGCGCCGGAGCCCTTGTAGGCGAAGGTCACGTCGCCCTGGAAGGCGATCATGGCGCCGCGGGTGACCTGCAGCGGTGCGCCGAGGGTGACCTTGACCACCGCGGGGTTCTGTCGTGTCATCCGGCCGGTCGTCGCGACCTCCATGTTCTCCGATGAGAACAGCGACGAGGACTTCATGTACGAGGGCATCTGGTGTGCGACGCCGTAGCCGCCACCGGTCCCCTCGGTCGTGACGGGAGCAGCGGCGGCCGCCTCCGCGGTCGCACCATCGGCGCCCTGGCTCGCGGGTGCGACGTGCTCGGTCCACGCGTTGCCGTCCCAGTAGCGCTGCAGCGTCGGGTCCTGTGGGTCGGGATACCAGTTGGCCGGGGTGCTCATGTCGCTCACCTTGCCACGTACCGGCCTGCCCGCGGAGTGCACCTCGGGCGCCGAGGTCACACCGATCGGACACTCCTGCGTCGTGACCGTGGACACACGCGTCGTCGTGCATATACTCGGACAGGTGTCTGGACATCTGTCCAGATGTCTGTCCAACTCAGTTCGGGGGGATTCCGACGTGCGACGGTTCGTGATGGTTCCAGTGGTGTGCCTGGCGCTCGTGGCGGGCGCCTGCGGCGCGAGCGGCGACGCAGCAGAAGAGGGCGCACCGGCGACGACCGAAGCCGAGTCCGGAGCGACAGCCGAGTCGGCCTCGTTCGGATCGCTCGACGACCTGTGCGGACCGGGCGACTTCACGATCGCCGAGGACGAGGCCGGATCCCGCGGTGGCGACCAGCTCCGGATCGGCATCGCGACCGACCGGGCCTCGACGGTGCGCCCCGGGCTCAACAAGGAGATGTGGGACGCCTCGATCGCCTTCGTCGACTGGTGCAACGAGCAGGGTGGCGTCGGCGGACTCCAGATCGACCCGGTCGAGCTGAGCGGCGCGCTGTTCGACGTCGAGGCGGCGATGACCACCGCGTGCACCGACGTGTTCGCGATGGTCGGCGGCGGCTACGCCCAGGACGACCTCGAGTTCTCCGGCAAGGACGGTTCCGACTTCCACAAGTGCGGGATGATCGACATCCCGGGCTACGCCGTGTCACCGCAGAAGGCCGACTCGAACGGCCAGGTGCAGCCGGTCCCCAACCCCGGCACGACGATGGCCAACACGTGGATCCGTGACTTCGCCGAGCTCTACCCCGAGGCCGCGGAGAAGGCCGTCGTGGTCTACGGCGAGCTGCCGGCACTGGAGCAGATCAAGGACTCCTACGTCACCATGCTCGACGAGCTCGAGATCCCGATGGCCGGCACGTTCCCCTACCAGGTGGTCGGCATGAGCGACTGGACACCGCTCGCCCGCCGGATCATCGACACCGGTGCCACCACGATGCTCTTCGTCGGCGAGCCGGCCAACGCGACCGCGCTGACGGCCACGCTCACCCAGCAGGGCTGGGAGGGGCGGCCGCTGTTCGAGACGAACATGTACGACGAGCAGATCTTCGTCCAGGGCGCCGAGGCGGTCGAGGGCTCGGTGATCCGGATGACCTCGGGACCGCTCGAGGAGGCCGACCGTCAGCCGGCGACGCAGGCCTACCTCGACCTGATCGCTGATCGGGTCGAGGACGGCAAGGTCGGCACGCTCGGCCTCCACGCGGTCAGCGCTTGGCTGCTCTTCGTCACCGCGGCGAACGCGTGCGGCGAGATGAACGACGGCGTGCTCGATCGGACCTGCATCCTCGAACAGGCTGCGGAGCAGGAGGACTGGACCGCCGGCGGACTGCACGGACCCACCGACCCGGCGCGTCAGGGCGAGGCCGAGACGTCGCCGTGCGGACTGCTCGTCATCGCGAAGGACGGCAAGTTCGAGCGCCTGTACCCGGAGCTCGGCGGAGAGGGCGACGACGGCGACGGCTACCACTGCCCCGACGACGGCGTGAGCCGCATCCCCGACAACGAGGGCAAGGCCGTCATCGATCCGGACCGGCCCATCTGAACGGACGGACCACTCGGCGGGAGTGAGGCAGACCCGGACCGACCCATCTGAACTGCCGCGTAGGCTCCGCTCGCGGGACACGACGAACCTGGAGGACCCGATGACGACGACGTTGGTGCACGGCGGCACGGTGTACGACGGCACCGAGTCCCCCGGACGACGCGCCGACGTGCTCGTCGTCGACGGCGTCGTCACCGAGATCGGTCCCGACCTGACGGCCCCCGCCGACGCCGCCCGCATCGATGCGACCGGCTGCTGGGTCACGCCAGGTTTCATCGACCTGCACACCCACTACGACGCCGAGATCGAGCTCGACCCGTCGTTGTCGGAGTCGGTCCGCCACGGCGTGACGACGGTGCTGGTCGGGTCGTGCGGCCTGTCGTTCGCCATCGGTGACCCGACGGACCTCGCCGACATGTTCTGCCGGGTCGAGGGTGTCCCCCGCCAGGACGTGCTCCCCCTGCTGGAGCGCATCCAGGACTGGGACTCCCCCGCCGGGTACCTCGACCACCTCGACCGCCGGCCGCTCGGGCCGAACGTCACATCGTTCCTCGGCCACTCGGCGATCCGGGCGCACGTGATGGGACTCGGCCGCTCGCTCGACGACGATGTCGAACCCAGCGCGACCGAGCTCGACGAGATGGCCGACATGCTGGACGAGGCACTCGACGCCGGCTACCTGGGGCTGTCGATCAACACGTTGCCGTGGGACAAGATGGACGGCGATCGCTTCCGCAGCCTGCCGACGCCGTCGGTGTTCGCGAAGTGGTCCGAGTACCGCCGCCTGGGCCGGGTGCTGCGTCGCCGCGGCGCAGTGTTCCAGGGCGTGCCCGACATCTCGGCGCGCTGGAACGTCGCGCTGTTCATCGCGATGGCATCCGGCATCGGCCGGGCTCCGCTCAAGACGTCGATCATCTCGATGATGGACGTCAAGGCGGCGCCGGGCACCTACAAGATGTTCGCCGGCGCGGCGGCGTTCGCCCGGCGCTGGTTCGGCGCCGACGTACGGCTGCAGGCGCTGCCCCAGCCGTTCCGGTTGTGGACCGACGGCCTGGAGAACCCGGTGATCGAGGAGATCGGCGCCGGGACCGAGGCGCTGCACCTGGCCGGACGGGCGCGC
>JAFAFN010000183.1 GCA_023423475.1 Actinomycetes bacterium
CGCTTCGACTCGTTGTGATGCGCCATCGACAACCGGTGCACGTGGGCGAACGCCCGGGTCCGCAACCCGTAGATCACGTTCTCGGCGGTGCGCATGAGCCGCATGTAGGTGAAGCGGGTCAGCACCGCGAGCGCGAGCATCGCGACGACCGCCGCCGCGCCGGTGCCCAGGATGAACGCCCAGTCGGGCTCGCCCTCGGAGATCCCGTTGCTCAGGATCTGCTGGATCGCGATCGGGATGACCATCTTGCCCAGGGCCATGACCAGCGCCATCGCGATCGAGATGCCCAGCCCGGCGCGCAGCTCCGGCGTCGAGCGGACCCCGGCGCGGAGCACCTCGAGTGCGCCGACCTCGACGTCCTCGTCGCCCGCGACCTTCGGCTGCACCCTCACGAGATCGCTCCCTCGGGATCGAGGTCCTCGGGCACGTCGCCGTCGTCACCGAAGCAGGCGTCGTGGTCCACGGCATCGGCGACCTCGTAGGCGGTCACCAGTGCGGCGTACTCGGGGTCGTCGAGCAGCTCGGCGTGGGTGCCGATGCCACGGACCGTGCCGTCCTCGAGGTGCACCACACGGTCGGCCAACAGGATCGTCGAGAGGCGATGGGCGACGACCAGCATGGTGGTGTCCCCCGAACGCAGACCGCCGAGGATCTCGGCCTCGATCACGGGATCGACCGCCGAGGTGGCGTCGTCGAGGATCAGCACCCTGGGCGACCCGGCGAGCGCCCGTGCGAGCGCGACACGCTGACGCTGACCACCCGAGAGGGTCACACCCCGTTCACCGACGACGGTGTCGACACCCTGGGGCAGCTGGGACACGAACCGCCCGGCTCGGGCCCGGTCGAGCGCCGACGCCAGCCCGTCGGTGCCGACGTCGCGGTCCATGACGACGTTGTCCGCGATCGGCGCCGCGAACAGGAACCCCTCCTGGAACGCGAGCGTCACCGCCGAGCGCAGCTCGTCGGGGTCGACCTGGTCGATCGGCACGCCACCGACGCGGATCTGCCCGGCGGACGGCTCGTCGAGTCGCATCAGCAGGTTCGCCAGCGTGCTCTTCCCGGAACCGGTCGAGCCGACGAGTGCGACGACCTCGCCGGCACCGGCGGCGAAGGTGACCCCGTGCAGGACCGGGGTCGTGCCGTACTCGAAGGCGACCCCCTCGACGTGCAGGGTGAGCGGACCGTCGGGCAGCGAGGCGCTGGCGGCACCTGCGGCGTTGGAGTCGGCGACCCGTTCGGCCGCGACGACCGACGCGCTGCGACGCGGCTCCGGCGCGCCGCCCGGGGTGCGGTCGGTGTCGTGCCGGGTGTCGACGCCGGTGGCCGAGCCATCGACCGGCTCCGCCATGAGCGCGTCGACCCGACGGACCGAGACCACCGAACGGGGCATCGCCTCGAACATGAACCCGACGATGCGCATCGGGAAGGCCAGCCAGCCGAACAGCGCCACGGCCTGGACCAGGTCGCCCGCGGTCGCCTGGCCGGTGTCGATGCGCCAGGCCCCGGCGACCAGCAGCGCGACGGTGCCCAGGTTGGGCAGCAGATCGATCATCGGCTGGAAGACCGATGTCTTGCGGGCCACGACGAGTCGCTCGGTCCGCAGTCGATCCGCCGCTGCCTGGAACCGCTCGTCCTCGTGGCGCTCGCGGCCGAGGGTCTTCACGGCGAGCGCGCCGTCGAAGCTCTCGTGCGCGATCGCGGAGACCTCGCCGAGTCGCGCCTGCACGATCGCTGCGGGCCCGTTGACGCGATTCGTGTACGAGCGGCTGAGCACCGCGAGGGTCGGGAAGAGGATCAGCGCGACCAGCGCGAAGTACGGGTCGGTGTTGTAGAGGCTGATCAGCGAGATGACCAGCAGCGCGATCACCCCGATCGAGAACGGCAGCGGCATGAGCACGTTCGTGCCGGTGGTGATGTCGACGTCCGCGTTCGCCAGCAACTGGCCCGTCGGGTGACGCCGGTACGACGACATCGGCATCGTCAGCAGCCGCTCCCCCACGCTCTTGCGAAGGGACGCCTGCATTCGGGTCTCGGTCACCGAGCCGTACCAGCGGCGCACGACCACCGACATGCCACGCAGCAGCGCGACGAGGAACAGGGCGGCGACGGCCCACCACACCGTCGAGGCCGGCACACCGCCGTCGAAGCCGGGCTCGATCACCTCGTCGGTGATGCGTCCGAGCACGTAGGTGGCCCCGACGACGAGCAGCGCCCACGACACGCCGCCGATGAGCGACAGGACGAAGGGCACGGGGTGCATGGCGACGAAGCGGCCGATGAGACGGATGCCGTCGCGCGTCGGCGACCCGGACTGCGCCCCTCGGTCGACCGGGGGCGCGCCGTCGCCGACGGGAGGCGTCTCGTCGTCGGGGGCTGCATCTGATGGATGTGCGACTGCGGTCACCGGGCTCTCAACACGCTGGGTTCGACGGACGTTCCACCGTAGTTCCCGGGTCGTTCGAACCTCGAAGCGATTGCCCAGCAGCGCGACGGGGGAAGTGTGGCACCGGAGACGGCCCGGGACGCGGAACTGCCCTCGATCCGACGCGTCGGCGCCGGATCGAGGGCAGATCCCGAGTGGTCGAGGTGGCGGTCGCTCAGCTCTGGATGCTCTTGGTCTCGAGGAACTCCTCGAGACCCCAGCGGCCGCGCTCGCGGGTGTTGCCGGACTGCTTGTAGCCACCGAAGGGTGCCGCGGTGTTGAACGCACCGCCGTTGATGTCGACCTGACCGGTGCGCATGCGCCGGGCGATCGCCATCGCGCGCTCCGGGTCGGCGGACTGCACGCCGCCGGAGAGGCCGTAGATGGTGCCGTTCGCGATCTCGACGGCCTCGTCCTCGTCGGAGTACGTGAGGATCGACAGCACCGGGCCGAAGATCTCCTCCTGGGCGATGGTCATGTCGGGGGTGACGTCACCGAACACGGTCGGCTTGATGTAGAAGCCCTTGTCGAACTCCTCGGGCTGCTCGGGGCCGCCGAGCAGCAGCGTCGCGCCCTCGTCGATGCCCTTCTGGATGTACTCGCGGACCCGCTCCTGGTGCGCCTTTGACGACATCGGGCCGAGGGCGTGGAACAGGTCGGGCTCATCCGCTGCCGGATCGACCAGCTTGCACTTCGAGGCCTCCTCGACGATCGCGTCGACGAACTCGTCCTTGCGCGAGGCCGGCACGAGCACACGGGTGAGCGCCGAGCAGGTCTGTCCGGAGTTGATGAACGAGGCGAACACGCCGCCCATGGCCACCGCTGCGGGGTCCGCGTCGTCGAGCACGATGTTGGCGGACTTGCCGCCCAGCTCGAGTCCGACGCGCTTGACGGTGTCGGACGCGGTCTTGGTCACCGCGGCGCCGGCACGGCCGGAACCGGTGAACGAGATCATGTCGATGTCGGGGTGGGCGGACATCGCCTCGCCGACCTCGGGACCGGTGCCGACGACCATGTTGAACACACCTGCGGGCAGGCCTGCCTCGTCGATGACCTCGGCGAGGATGTAGGCGTTGAGCGGGGTGACCTCGGACGGCTTCAGCACGACGGTGCAGCCCGCGGCGATCGCCGGGACGACCTTGCAGATGATCAGGTAGAGCGGGTAGTTCCACGGCGTGATCGCGCCGACGACACCGATGGGCTCACGCACGACGAGCGAGTTGCCGACGGTCTCCTCGAAGGCGTAGTTCTCGACGAGGCTGGCGAAGCTCTCCCACTCCCCCATGGACAAGCCGGCCTGGACCATCTGGGCGAACATCTTGGGCGAGCCGACCTCGGACGAGATCGTGTCGACGATGTCGTCGAAGCGGGCGGCCAGACCGGCGCCGATGTCACGGAGGTACTTCGCCCGGATGTCGACCGGCGTCGTCGACCAGGTCGCGAACGCCGCCGTGGCCGCGGCGACCGCGGCGTCGACGTCGGTCTGCGAACCCATCGCGACGGTCGCGATGACCTCTTCGGTCGCGGAGTTGGTGACCTCGGCGGTCGAGGAGCCCTGTGAGGGCACCCACTTGCCGTCGATGTAGAAGTTCTCGAGCACCTTCATGGTTCCCCCTTCGACCGGTCTGGGTGCGCCAGCCGGACTCGGATCTTCGTGTTGTGGGACCGGTGTCTCGAGCCGGTGTCCCCCGAAACTTGACCGAACCGTCAAGTCGCTGCCGATGGTACCGCGCGCCCGAGGCGGGTGCGCCGCGGCGTCCCAGTTACCATGGCGGCCCATGGGACGGGAGGACCAGGGCGAGCGACCTCCGACGAACGGCGCCTCGGCACCGGACACCGACGCGCCCCGGGACGGCTCGATCGACGCGGATCCACCGGTCGACGCCGGGGCGACGCTCGCACCCGACTCGTCGCACTCGCTGGGCCTGGCCCCGCAGGGCGCGACCATCGTCGTCGAGGGCTACGACGAGGTGGCCCCGATCGGCCGGGGTGGCTTCGCGACGGTCTGGCGAGCCCGTCAGGTCACGATGGATCGGGTCGTCGCGCTGAAGGTGATGGATCGCCACCTGAGCGACGACGACGCGGTGCGCCGTTTCTCGCTCGAGTCCTCAGCGCTCGTCGAGCTCTCGTGGAACCCGCACATCGTGCACGTCTACGACGCCGGCGTCACCGCGGACGGCCACCCGTACCTGGCGATGGAGTACCTGCCGTCGGGGACGCTGGGCGACCGGATCCGTGACGAAGGACCCCTCCCTGCCGCCGAGGTGCGTCGCATCGGGTTGTCGCTCACCGACGCCGTCGCCGCGGCCCACGAGGCCGGCGTCCTGCACCGCGACCTGAAGCCCGACAACGTGCTGCTCGGCCGGCGCGGCGA
>JAFAFN010000267.1 GCA_023423475.1 Actinomycetes bacterium
GTGCTCGCCGGCGCCGCGGGCAACGAGGCGCTGCTCGTCACCGAGATCGACCCCACGGTCGTGGCAGAGGTGCGCGCGAAGTTCCCGTTCCTGGCCGACCGTCGCACGATCGGCTGAGGCTCAGGGCACCGGCTCAGCCGGCGGTGGAGCGGCGACGGCCGAGGATGACCGCGGTGGCCACACCGGCGACCGAGGACACTGCTGCTGCGGAGCCGCCGGCGACCGCGGCGACGCGACCCCAGAGGACCCTGCCACCGGAGCCGTCGATCAGCCCGGAGACCTTGCGCTGGGAGTCGACGACGACGTCGCCGATCGGCTCGAGGCCGAAGCTGACGAGCTTGCCGTTGCGCACGTGACCGAACATCCCGCCCGGGATGGCGACGGCGATGTCGTCGTGGCTGCGGAAGAACCCGTTGGCGGACTTGGCCATGTCGAGCGCGTTCTTGACCGTGCGTTCGAGGGTGGCGCTCGTGGTCGTGAGCGCATCGCTGATCGCTGCCGTCGGCAGCACCGTGGTCGTTCCCATCACGCAACCTCCTGATCAAGGCGGACCCGGTTTCCCCGAACACGGCTCCCGCCTCCTCAGGCTACCGGCCTCGACGCCGGCAACAACAGGCGAATCCACCCAATCGCTGAGCGGAGCGCCAGCTCCGAACCGGCGATCAGCCCAGGGCGATCGCGGCGCGGCGGCCCTCGAGGATCGCGTCGTAGACCGTGCGCGGAGCGACGCAGTCGCCGATGCGCTCGACGTGCAGCTCGTCGTGGTCGGCGAGCTCGTGCCACAGCGCGTCGTCGGGCAGCCGGTGACCCGCGTCGATGACGACGCCGACGTCCACCGTCCGTGTCGCACCGCTGAAGCGGTCCTCGAAGGTGGCGGAACCCGGACCGACCGACCGCAGGATCGAGCGTCGGTGCAGCGACACACCCGCCTGTTGGAGCCGGCCGTTGGCCGGGGCCAGGTCACCGGAACGGGCGAGCTCGTTGCCCACGATGTTGTCCTGGGTCGCCAGGTGCACGGTGCGACCCGCGGCGACGAGCAGCTCGGCGACCGCCACGCCCACGGGCCCACCGATCGGGTCCCAGATCATCACGTCCCCCTCGGGCAGCGAGTCGGGGTCGTCGAGCACGTCGACCGCGTGCACCAGCACGGCCTCGGGGTCGATCTCGTAGGCGGCCTCGCCCGGTCGGCCGCCGGTCGCGACCAGCACGTGCGTCGTCGCACCGGCGGCGGCCAGCTCCGCCGCATCGACCCGGTGGCTGCTGACGAGTTCGACGCCCTCGAGGCGGCACTCCGATTCGAGCCAGTCGGCCAGCAGGTCGAGTCGTGCCCAACCCGGGCCCTTGGCCGCGGTCCGCATGGCGCCGCCGAAGTGGTCGGCGGCCTCGAGCACCTTGACCGAGTGGCCTCGGATCGCGGCGACCCGAGCGGCTTCGAGCCCTGCAGGTCCTCCGCCCACGACCACGACGTCGACGGGGCGCAGTGCGGTGCCCTCGACGGCGTCGTCGGAGGTCTCGTACCCGGTGAACGGGTCGCCCAGCGACGTCACGATCGGGTTGCGGTTGTCGCGCACCTGGCTGCGCTGGTTGGACAGGGTGCACGGCCGGATCCGCTCGGCCTCACCACGTCGCAGCTTCGCCACGAGCTCGGCGTCGCTCAGCTGCGCCCTGGTCATCTCGACCGCATCCGCGATGCCGTCGTCGAGCGCCCACTCGGCCTGGTCGACATCCACGATCGAACCCTGCGCCACCACCTGGACCCGACCGTCGGTGGCCGTGCGGACCGCGTCGCGCACCGAGCGGGTCAGCTCCAGGTTGAACCCCGTCGGGGTGTGACCGTCGGGTCGGGTGGCCGAGACCGAGTAGATCGAGCCGCGCACGACGGTGAGCAGGTCGACCGACGACTCGTCCGACACGATCGACGCCGCGAGCTCCGGCGCCTGCTCCGGGGTGACCCCCGCCCACGGGGCGAGCTCGTCGCACGACAGTCGGAGCCCGAGGACCTTGTCGGGCCCGATCGCCGAGCGCACGGCTCGCAGGACCTCCCGGACGAAGGACAGCTTGTCGGTGCCCCACTGGTCGTCACGCTGGTTGGTCAGCCCGGAGAGGAACTGTCGGACCAACGAGTACTGCCCCGCGTTGACGTCGACGCCGTCGCAACCCGCGGCGACCGCGTCCCGCGCGGCGACGGCGAATCCGGCCACGACCGCGCTGATGTCGTCGTCCTCCATCCACTTCGGGACCTCGCGGGTGTTGACCTCGGGGACCCGGGATGGTGCCCACAGCTCGCGCTGGCTCCAGTGCGAGGTGCCCTGTCCGCCGGCGTGGCCGAGCGCGGCGAGCACCAGGGCACCCTCGTCATGGCATGCGGTTGCCACCGCGGCCCAGCCCGGGCCGCACTCCGAGGCGAGGGGTGCGCGTTCATAGGGCCAGTCCGACCCGTGCACCGATGCCTCTTCGATGACGACGATGCCGGCCCCGCCCGCTGCCCGCCGGCGGTAGTACGCGACGTGGCGCTCCGAGATCGCGCGGCGGTCACCGAGGTTGGTCTCGTGGGGTCCGAGCACCACCCGGCTGGGGGCGACGTGCGCCCCGATGACGAGCGGATCGAGCAGCTTCACGGACACATCGTGGCCCACGGGCGACCCGCTGCCCCAAACGTGGCGCCGACGGCGACCTCAGCGCTTGCGGACGAGGAGCAGCCCGTCGCCCACGTTCACCAGCGAGCACTCGACGCGGTCGTCGGCCGCGACCGCCTCGTTGAACGCGTGGATCGCCGCGGCGTTGTCACCCACCGGCTCGCCCTTCGCCGCGGCGAGCACCTCGCCACCGAAGAGTGCGTTGTCGACGACGATGAGGCCGCCCGGCCGCATGCGCTCGAGGATCAGGTCGACGTAGAGCGAGTAGCCGTCCTTGTCGGCGTCGATGAAGGCGAAGTCGATCGGACGGTCGAGCGAGGTCGCGGCCAGCGTCTGCGCGGCCGGACCGATCACCAGCTCGATGCGGTCGGCCAGGCCCGCCTCCTCCCAGAACGGGATGCCGATCGAGGTCCAGTGCTCGCTGATGTCGAAGCAGGTCAGCTGGCCGTCGGCCGGCAGACCTTCGGCGATGCAGAGCGCGGAGAGCCCGGTGAACGTGCCGACCTCGACCGCGGTGCGAGCCCCCATCAGCCGAACCAGCAACGTCAGGAACGCGCCCTGTTCCGGAGCGATCTGCATCCGAGCGGTCTCACCGAGGGAGTCGTGGGTGACCTGCACCAGGCGGTCGTGCACGACGCTGCGCGGCATCGAGTGGTCGAGCAGGTAGTCCTGCAGTGCTTCGGTGTACGCCAGTCCCTTGAGCGTCATGCGTTCGACCCTACGCCGAGGCGGTGATCGCCAGCACCGCGCCGGCGCCGGTGACGATCGCGACGACGCCGAGCAGCCAGACGAAGGCCGTCCGGAGCGTGCGGGGGTCGACGCGCTCCGCGATGCGGCCCCCGACCAGGGTGCCGATCGCGGCGGTGCCGAGGAACGGCAGCGTGGCTGCCCAGTCGATCTCGCCGACACCGCCGCGCATGGACAGCGCGATCGCCGAGTTGAGCGCGATGACCACCAGCGACGTGCCGACGGCGACCGGCATCGCCATGCCCAGGCTGAGCACCAGCGCCGGCACGATGATGAACCCGCCACCGACGCCGAAGAACCCGGTCAGGGCGCCGACCATCGTGCCGGTCACCACGACCTTCACCATCCGACACAGCGCAGGGTGCTGCCGGGTGTCGCAGCCCTTGGGCACGACCAACGTCGCGACGTCGCCGGCCGCGCCGACCTCGGTGTGCTCGCC
>JAFAFN010000331.1 GCA_023423475.1 Actinomycetes bacterium
CCGGGGCCTTCATGTTCTCCCCGGGGCTGTCGCTCTACGCGGCGGCCAAGGCGGCCATGGTGTCCTACACCCGCTCGCTGGCCGCCGAGCTCGCCGGCGACGGCATCCGGGTGAACGCCCTCGCCCCCGGGACGGTCCGCACCGACATGGTGCTCAACACCCCCGAGGAGTTCCAACAGGCAGCGGTCGACACCCAGCTGATCCGTCGCATGGCGGATCCGGACGAGATGGTGCCGCCCGCGCTGTTCCTGGCGAGCGACGCGTCGAGCTTCATGACCGGTCAGGTCCTCGTCGTCGACGGCGGGCTCTCCACCCACTGACCGGCCCGAGTGGTCAGGTCTTGGGTGTCTGGATCTTGTTCGCGAGGTCGCTGAGCGAGCTGCTCAGGGCCTCGACCAGACCCCCGGCGGCCGAGCGTGCCGAGGCGTGCACCTGCTCGTCGTTCACCGTGCGGGTGATCGTGTCCGCGAGCCCGTCGAGCGAGGCCCTGACCCCGTCGAGCGCACCGTTGACCTGATCGGCGGCCGCCTTCGCCTCGTCGGAACCCTCGTCGCCGGCCTGGGACCACCGGTCCTGCAGCGTCCGCCCCAGGTGCGAGAAGCGTTCGCCGACGTCGTTCCACGATGATGACTCGGTCACGATGACCACCTCCTCCCGACGACGCTAGCGGTGGCCCATCCGTTGCAGGGCGGCGCCCAGGTCGTCCAGCCGTGCTGCGAGCTCGTCGAGCTCGACGCCCTCGCTGGCCGACAGCTCGACGGCATCGGGACCGAACTCGATCACGAGCGACACCACCGTCGACATCAGCCAGTCGAGCCAGTCGACGGTCAGCGCGACGTCACAGCGACCGTCGTCGAGGCGTGTCGTCGTGCCGCCCGAGTGCCGCACGGCCCGTTCGACCTGCTCGGCCTCGCCGGCGACGACCAGGTGCACGACGTAGCGCGTCGGGCGTGACGACAGCGACCGGGCGACGAAGGTCGCCGCGTCCGGAGCCGGGAGCTCGCGGGGCGTGAAGCGCGGGCCCGCGGGCCGCACCCGCGTCATCCGGTCGACGCGGAAGGTGCGCCAGTCGTCCCGGCGAAGGTCCCAGGCCGCGAGGTACCAGCGCTGTCCGGCCGACACGAGATGGTGCGGCTCGACGAGCCGGCTCGACGCGTCGTCGTCGCGACGCACGTAGTCGAAGTGCACCTGCTCGTGGTCACGGCAGGCCAGCGACAGCGCCGCGAGTGCGTCGGGGTCGACGCGAGGGCCGCGGTTCGAACCCCACCGCAGGGGGACCACGCTGGTGTGCAGCGCCCGGACCCTGCGGCGCAGCCGGTCGGGGAGGACCTGCTCGAGCTTTGCCATGGCGCGCACCGAGGTGTCCTCGATGCCCTCGATCGCCGCGCCCGATGCGGCGCGCAGTCCGACCGCGATGGCGACCGCCTCGTCGTCGTCGAGCAGCAGCGGCGGCAGGTGGTTGCCCGCGGCCAGCCGGTAGCCGCCGGCGACACCCGGGGTGGCGTCGACGAGGTACCCGAGCGAGCGCAGTCGGTCGACGTCGCGGCGGAGCGTCCGCTCGCTCACCTCGAGGCGCCCGGCGAGCTCCAAGCCCGGCCAGAAGCGGTGGGTCTGGAGCAGCGAGAGCAGTTCCAGCACCCGGCCCGTCGGATCGTTCATGTTCGACATCTTTCCAGGATCCCGTCCATTGCGGACAGAACGTGACCGCAATGGTTCGTACCTTGCTCCCTGTCGACACGAGGTCGGCCGCAGGAAAGGGAGGTGCCGATGATCGAGGCACGAGGACTGACGAAGTGGTTCACCGCACCGGAGCGTGACGGGGGACGTGTCGAGGCGGTCAAGGGCATCGACCTGGACGTCGGGGCGAACGAGCTGGTCGCCTTCCTCGGCCCCAACGGGGCCGGCAAGTCGACCACGCTGCGCATGCTGACGACACTGCTGCAGCCGAGCGAGGGCACCGCCCGTGTGGCCGGGTGCGACGTGCGCGAGGACCCCGCCGGCGTGCGCAGCCGGATCGGCTACATCGGCCAGGGCAACAGCGCGGGGCACGTGCAGCGGGTGCGCGACGAGCTGGTCACGCAGGGCCGGTGCTACGGGCTGTCGAAGGCGGACGACCAGCGGCGCAGCGACGAGCTGCTCGCCGCGCTCGACCTCGAGGGGCTCGGCAGCCGCCTGGTCAGCACCTTGTCGGGCGGGCAGCGCCGCCGCCTCGACGTCGCGCTCGGCGTGGTGCACCACCCGGAGCTGCTCTTCCTCGACGAGCCGTCGACCGGGCTCGACCCGCAGAACCGGGCGAACCTGCAGCGTGAGATCGAGCAGCTGCGCGACGTGCACGGCACGACGATCGTGCTGACCACCCACTACCTCGACGAGGCGGACGCGCTCGCCGACCGTGTGATCGTGGTCGACCACGGCCGCATCATCGCGGACGACACCCCCGAGGCGCTGAAGCGCAGCCTCGCCGGTGACCGCATCGTGCTGACCGCCCACGACGGCGACCACGTCGCGGCGATCGCCGACGCGCTCGACCGTGCCGGCGACGTGAGCGAGCGTTCGACCACCGGGAACTCGGTGACCGCACGCCTGCGCGACGGGTCGTCGCTGCTGCCCGGCCTGCTCGTCGACCTGCACGGCCGGGGTGTCGAGATCGCGTCGGCCGAGGTGGCTCGCCCCACGCTCGACGACGTGTTCCTCGCGCTCACCGGACGGAGCCTCCGAGAGGGCCCGACCGACTCCACGACCGACCCCACCCCCGACGCCACGACCGACACCGCCCCCGCCGACCCGACCCTCCTGGAGGTCTGATCATGAACTCACTCGTCACCGACTCCGGCATCGTCTTCCGTCGCGAGGTCCGACCCCTCGTCACCAACCCCTGGTCGATCACCTTCACGCTCATCCAGCCGCTCGTGTTCCTGGCGTTGTTCGGCCCGCTGCTCACGCAGGTCACCGGGCTCGAGAGCGGCTCGCTGCAGTGGTTCGTCCCGGGCGTCGTCGTCATGTCGACGTTGTTCGCCACGTCGATGACCGGCTCGAACCTCCAGATGGAGATGCAGACGGGCTCCCACGAACGTCTGCTCGTGGCGCCGCTGCGTCGGCCCTCGCTGCTGGTCGGCCGGTCCCTCAAGGAGATCGTGCCGGTGGTGGCCCAGGCGCTGTTGATCGTCGCGGTGACCATCCCGTTCGGGTTCCGCCCCGAGCCCGCCGGCATCGTGATCGGCATGGCGATGGTCGCGGTGTTCGGCGTCGGGCTCGGCGCGCTGTCCTACGCGCTGGCAGTGGCATCGAAGGGCCAGGACTGGATCTTCTGGACGGTGCAGCAGACGCTGCTGTTCCCGCTGCTGCTCCTCTCCGGGATCCTGTTGCCGCTCGACGGCGGTCCGGGCTGGATCCAGGCGCTGTCCAAGGCGAACCCGCTGACCTACGTCGTCAACGCCGAACGTGAG
>JAFAFN010000353.1 GCA_023423475.1 Actinomycetes bacterium
GACAGCACGCCGCAGCCGATCCGTGCCTGCACGCCGACCGCGCCGATGGACGGTGGCAGCTGGTCCGGCGTCGGCGCGGGGAACGCCGCGGTGAACCCGAGTGAGTCGCCCGACACCAGCACGGACATCGGTGGTGGGGCGGTCACCACCGGTGCAGGAGGGGGAGGTGGGGGAGGCGGCACCGTCGTGGGCGCCGCGGTGGTCGGTGCGGCGGTGGTCGGCGGGACCGTGGTCGGGGGTGCGGTGGTCGGTGCCACGGTCGTCGTGGTCACACGTGTGGTCGAGGTGGTCGTCGACGAGGTCGTGGTGGTCCGCCGAGGACGGTCGACGGCATCCGCGGTGACCTGGTCGGCCCCGTCCCCGCCGAGGAGCACCACCGTCGCGACGACCCCCAGGACGACGGCGCTGGCCGCGACCGCCGCGACGACCCGTCGTCGCACGGTCAGCTCGGGCATGGTCAGTCGCTGCGGCGCCGAGCGTCCGCGATCGCCCGGGCGGCTTCGCGATCGGAGTCGCGCTTGGCGATGTCCTGACGCTTGTCGACCACGTTCTTGCCCTTGCCGACGGCGAGCTCGACCTTCACCTTGCCGTCGTTGAAGTAGAGCTTGGTCGGCACGAGCGACAGGCGCTCGACCTGCAGCTTCATGCCGATGCGCTCGATCTGGTGCTTGTGCAGCAGCAGCTTGCGCTTGCGAGTGGGGTTGTGCCCCGTGTGCGACTGCGCGTGGGAGTACACCGCGATGTGCATGTCGTGCAGCCAGGCCTCGCCCGCGTCGATCGAGGCCCATGCCTCGTTGAGCTGCACCTGGCCATCCCGCAGCGACTTGACCTCGCTCCCCGTGAGGACGATCCCAGCTTCGTAGGTGTCGCTCAAGAAGTAGCGGTATCGAGCCTGCCGGTTGGTGGCCACCACCTGGATACCCGTCTGCTTCACAGAACCGACCAAGCTACTACCGTTGGCCGGTGCTCCGATTGCCGGCCGATCTCCACCAGCAGATGCTGGTCCACACCCTCGACGGACTGCCCCTCGAGGCGTGCGGGCTCTTCGCCGGCACCGTCGACGCGGCGACGGGCGACGCGGTCGTGCACCGCTTCTACCCGTGCGAGAACGAGGCCGCGAGCTCGAAGGTCTACACCGTGCCCGCGATCGCGCTGCTGCGCTCCGAACGCGATGCCGAGGACCACGACTGGCAGCTGTTGGGCGTCATGCACTCGCACACCCACACCGACGCCTACCCGTCTCCGACCGACGTCCGACAGGCGCCGGACCCGGAGTGGCACTACGTGATCGTGTCGACCCGCGACGACCAGCCGATGCTGCGCTCGTTCCGCATCGTCGACGAGCAGATCCACGAGGAACCCGTCGACGTCACGGCCTGAACGGCCCCGAGTTTCGCCGGCCCGTCCGATTCCCTACCATTCAGGTCAGGAATTATGACCGTCTTCGCTTCAGCCCTCGACCTGATCGGCAACACCCCGATCGTCGACGTCAGCCAACTCAGCCCCAATCCGGAGGTCCGGATCCTCGCCAAGATGGAGGGTCAGAACCCCGCGGGCTCGGTCAAGGACCGCATCGCGTTGGCCATGATCGAAGAGGCAGAGGCCGACGGCACCCTGGTGCCCGGCAAGACGATCATCGAGCCGTCCTCGGGCAACACGGGCATCGCGCTGGCGATGATCAGCCGGATCAAGGGCTACAAGATCAAGATCGTGCTGCCGGGCAACGTGTCGATCGAGCGTCGTCAGCTGCTCGAGGTCTACGGCGCGGAGATCATCGACTCGCCCGGTGAAGAGGGCTCGAACGGCGCGGTGCGCATGGCGCTCGGCCTGGCCGAGGAGCACCCCGACTGGGTGTTCCTCTACCAGTACGGCAATGAGGCGAACCCTCGTGCGCACTACCGCACGACCGGTCCCGAGATCATCCGTGACGTCCCCGACATCACGCACTTCGTCGCCGGGCTCGGCACGTCGGGCACGTTGCTCGGGGTCGGCACGTACCTCAAGGAACAGAACCCCGACATCCAGATCCTCGCCGTCGAGCCGCCCTCCGGCGAGCAGGTCGAGGGGCTGCGCTCGCTCGACGACGGCTACATCCCGCCGGTGTTCGACAAGTGGGGCGGCTACGACCTGCTCAACGGCAAGTCGATCGTGCGGCCGCGCGAATCGCTCGAGTACACCCGCAAGCTGATGGACGTCGGCATCTTCTCCGGGATCTCCGCCGGCGCGGCGCTGGCCGGCGCGGCCAAGGTCGCGAAGCGCATCGAGTCGGGCGTCATCGTGTTCGTCGTCTGCGACTACGGCTGGAAGTACCTCTCCACGGGCGCCTGGACCCTCGACCTCGACGAGGCCACGGCGAACGCCGAGAAGGTCATCTACTTCTAGAGTCGGCCCGATGAGGCGACCGACGTGAAGATCGAGCTGGTGCCCTACGACACCGGGTGGCCGCACCGCTTCGCGGCGTTCGCCGCCGACCTGCGCCGCTCGATCACCGATCAGTCCGTCGGCGGCGTCGCCGAGCGACTGGTGGCGATCCACCACATCGGCTCGACGAGCGTGCCGGGCCTCGCTGCGAAGGACCTGATCGACATCCAGGTCACCGTCCGCCATCGACCACTCGTGGGCGACTTCGAACCGTTCGAGCCGCTGCGCGACGCGATCGAGGTGCTCGGCTACCGCTGGGACCCGGAGTGCTGGGACCAGCGCAAGCGCTTCTTCACCCTCGATACGCCCGACGGCCGGCGGGTCGTGAACCTGCACGTGCGTGGCGACGGCGAGTTCTCCCAGCAGGCACCGCTGCTGTTCCGCGACTACCTGCGCAGCCACGAGTCGGCCCGCGCCGCCTACGAGGCGACCAAGCGCGAGCTCGCCGAGCAGGACTGGCCGACGGTGGATGACTACGCGGACGCCAAGGGCGACACGGTCTGGCAGCTGATCCGGGCGGCCGACCAGTGGGCGGCCCGCACGGGCTGGCGGACGCCGCCCACCGACGCGTGAGCGACCCCCGCCCGGTCGGCATGTTCGACTCGGGCTTCGGTGGGCTGACCGTCGCCCGGGCGCTCATCGACCTGCTGCCGTCGGAGGACCTCGTCTACATCGGCGACACCGGACGCTACCCCTACGGCCCCCGTGACCTCGACGAGGTCGCCGGGTTCGCACACGAGCTGACCGAGGAGCTCGTCGAGCAGCGCGACGTGAAGCTGGTCGTGGTCGCCTGCAACACCGCGGCGGCCGCCGCGCTCGAGTCGCTGCAGGAGCGCTTCCCGGTCCCGGTGATCGGTGTGATCGAGCCGGGCGTGCGGGCGCTCGCGGACGCGACCCGCACCGGGCACGTCGGGGTGATCGGCACCGTCGGCACGATCAACTCGGGTGCGTACCAGGAGGCGGTCGCCCTCGAGTCGCCCTCGGCCGAGCTGATCGCGCTGGCCTGCCCCGGGTTCGTCGAGTTCGTCGAGCGGGGCGAGTTCGACTCCGAGCAGGTGCACGTCCTCGTGGACCGTCTGTTGGCCCCGGCCAAGGACGAGAAGATCGACGCGCTGCTGCTGGGCTGCACCCACTACCCGTA
>JAFAFN010000390.1 GCA_023423475.1 Actinomycetes bacterium
GACGAACACCGCTCGGTCGATCTCGAGGGCATCGAGCAGATCGGCCAGGTCACCGCAGAGCGACCCGAGCCCGTAGTCGGTGATGGCGTCCGGGATGGTCGAGTCGCCGTAGCCGCGTTGGTCCGGCGCGATCGCCCGGAATCCCGCGTCCGCGACCGCAGGCAGCTGGTGGCGCCACGAATAGGCCAGCTCCGGGAACCCATGGCAGAACACCACCGGCGGTCGATCCGAGGACGCCCCCGACTCGTGGACCGCCAGGCGCACGGAGACGCCCGAGTCGCTCGAAGGTGCGTTCGCCCCGGAGAGCGTGTGGTGGACCGGCAGCGGGAAAGCAGTCATCGCGTCAAGGTACCTGCGTGTCCGGCGGCGACGACGGCGTTCGTGGGTGGCTGCGCCCTTCGCAGGGGGTTGCGGAGCCGCCGCCCCTGCTGCGCTAGACCATCGGTCATGGCCGACACGCCCGACATGCCCGATCCCTCCGTCGAGAAGCGCCCGGCACGGGTGACGCCGGTCGCCGAGACACGTGCCAAGTCGAAGAAGGCGCCGGCCAAGAAGGCAGCTGCCAAGAAGCCTGCCGCGAAGAAGGCGCCGGCGAAGAAGGCGCCGGCCAAGAAGGCCGCTGCGAAGAAGGCTCCGTCCGACAAGGCGACCGCGAAGAAGGCTGCACCGAAGAAGGCACCGGCCAAGAAGGCGCCGGCCAAGAAGGCACCAGCAGAGAAGGCGCCGGCCGAGACGGCAGCGACCCCGACCGATTCGACGTCCTCGTCGGAGTCCCGACGACCGTCGGTCCGCCGGGCCGTGGCCCAGGCAGCGCCGGTGGCGCGCCGTGCCGCAGCCGCCGCAGCGCCCGTGGCGCGGAAGGCAGCGTCCGCGGCGATCCCGGTGGCGAAGCAGGCCGCAGCGACGACCCGTGCCGCGGTCCAGCGTGGTGTCGGCGACGACGGCCCCGTGCTCTCGCTCGTGCCGGATCCGGTGGATCCTCCGGTCACCTCGGGGCTCGCCCGCCGCAGCTCGGACCCCGAGGGTCGCATCCAGAGCGACCGGTGGGCGCTGTGCGCCTCGATCACCGAGGATCTGCTCAACGACGTCGTGCTCATGGCGGTGGGTGCGGGCATCCCGCTCGAGCCGCTCGACACGAGCGTGGTGATGCCGGGCATGGGCGAGGTCGACGTTCGCCTGGGCCTGACCATCACCGGCGGCACGTTGGACCTCCGAGCCGACGACGGCGGTCGCGCCAGGGTCGTGGTCCGTGCCGATGGCGAGGTGACCACTCGCGCCACGAACTTCGAGGGCGACACGGTCGACGGTGCGACGGACACCTCGGCGGCGGGACTGCCGACGCCGCCCGCGCCGATCCCGGTCCGCGTCGAGGCGCTCGTCGACCCCTTCGTGGAGCTCACGCCGTCGGGCGGGGCGTTCGGGCTCGACCTGCGCACGGCGGAGCTGATCTCGTTGTCCACCGACCCCGATGCGCCGGTGCCCGAGGGCGTCGACCCTGCGACCTGGGCCGGCATCCTCCAGGTGTTCGGCATGGTGTTCACCGTGCTGGGCGGGGGACTCTTCGAGTCGCTCGGCGAGCACGTCGGCCGTGCCGAGTTCCCGCTCCCGGCCGAGGTCGTCGACATCCTGCGCTCGCTCGGCGTCGCCGAGGGGACCGGTGACATCAGCATCGCGTCGGGCCTGATCACCGTCGGGCTGCCGGCCGCAGAGTCCGTGAAGGGCAGGGCCCTCCCCGTGCCGATCGCCGGCAAGCGCGTGGGCATCGGACTGGCCAGCTCGGTCGTCGACGGGGTGTGCCAGCTGTTGATCGAGCGCATCGCAGGCGACCTGCCGTTGCCGTTCGAGGTCGAGGTCGACCTCGGCGAGCAGCAGGTCGACGGACGCCTGCGTCAGTCCCGGCTGTTCCCGGTGAACTTCCCCGACCTGCGGACGTCGCTGCGCACCGAGATCCGACCGCGGCTGCTGCGTGGTCGCCTCGAGCTGTCGGTCCAGTCGGCCTGGGTCGAGCTGCCGCCGGCGCTCCCGTCGATCTTCAACCACGTGTCGCGTCGGCTCGGCGAGCTCGTCTCGCTCGCCCCTGTCCGACTGCGCCTCCCGTCCACGATCCAGCTGGCGATCATCCCCGACAGCACCGACACCATCGGCATCGAGATCGACGACCTGAGCCTGACCGCGGACGGCCTCGGTGTCGTCATCGGGCTCGCGTGAGCACGCCGCGGAGCGTCGAGTCGCTCCGACCCGTGTTCGCTCGGGAGGGCATCTTCAACATCCGTGACCTGGGCGGCATCCCGCTCTCGAACGGCGCGGCGGTCGTCCCGGGACGGATCATCCGGGCCGACGCGCTCCAGCGGGCGACGATGACCACCGGCTACCTCGAGCAACTCGGGGTCACCAGGGTCCTCGACCTGCGCGACGAGCGCGAACGCGAGTTCGCCGGTGTGCTCTCGTCGGAGCGCATCGACGTCGTGCACCTCCCCGTGCTCGACCCGACCTTCACCTGGCACGACGATGCCCACCCCGAACCGGCGACGCTGCTGGCCCACAGGTACCAGGTGATCCTCGACTCCTTCGCCGCTCGGTTCGTCGCCGCGGTCGAGTCGATCGCCGACCGCCTCGACGGCTCCGACGACGCGGTCGCGTATCACTGCGCCGTCGGCAAGGACCGCACCGGACTGCTCACGGCGCTCGTGCTCGATGCCCTCGGCGCCGCTGACGAGCACATCGTCGGCGACTACGTGCGGTCCTCGTTGGCGACCGCCGTGCAGGTCAACTGGCTCTGGAGCTTCGGGATGCCCGAGGGCGACACCAGCGACGAGGAGCTCGCCACCGGCGTCTGGTCGGCCAGGCCCGAGACCATGGCGACGACGCTCGCCTGGTTGGATGCCGAGCACGGAGGCGCCCGCGGCTACCTCACCGCAGCGGGGCTCGGCGAGGACGCCCTCGCCGCGCTGGAAGGCTCGCTCGCGGCGCCCGCCGAGCAGGGCTAGCTTCGGTCCCTGCGCCGCCGCGTCGGCTGCGACAGGAGGGATCCACCATGCTGCAGGTCGGCGACACCGCCCCCGAGTTCACCGCGATCGACCAGAACGGTGCAGAGGTCACCCTGACCGGCCTGCTGGCCGACGGACCCATCGTCCTGTTCTTCTATCCGAAGGCCATGACCACCGGGTGCACCAAGGAGTCGTGCCACTTCCGCGACCTGGGAGCGGAGTTCGCCGAGCTCGGCGCGCAGCGCGTCGGCATCTCGGCGGACAAGGTCGACAAGCAGGCGGCGTTCGACCAGAAGCACGGCCTGGGCTACCCGCTGCTCTCCGACCCCGATCGCAAGGTCGCCGCGGCGTTCGGTGTGAAGCGCCCCGGTCCGATCATGAACAAGCGAGCCACCTTCGTCATCGGGACCGACCGCTCGGTGATGGCCGCGATCAGCTCCGAGCTGAACATGGACCTCCACGCGGACGAGGCACTGACGGTGCTGCGCGCGGCGCAGAGCTGACGGCCCCACGATGGCACTCGGGTCGCACCCCGCACTGACCGATCCGAGCGTCACCAGCGAACACCGGCTGCCGGCGAGGGCGCCGATGGTCCCGCACCCCGACGTCACCAGCGCCAGACGCGGCGCCGACGCCTCGGGGTCGCCCGAGTCCCCCTGGTTCGAGTGCCTCGACGGGTCGTGGCACTTCCAGCTGCTCGGGCGACCGTCCGAGCTGACCGCCGAGATGCTGGACCCGGCCACCGACGACGCCGGTTGGCCGGAGATCGAGGTGCCCGGGTCGTGGACCCTCCAGGAGGCGGGTGCGGCGGACCCGCCCCACTACACGAACGTCGTCATGCCGTTCGACCTGGAACCGCCCGCCGTGCCGGCCCACAACCCCACCGGCGTGTACCGCCGGACCGCCACCGTGCCGCGGTCGTGGAAGGGCCGCCGAGTGGTGCTGCGCGTCGGTGCCGCCGAGTCGCTGCTGCAGGTGTGGGTGAACGGTGAGCGCGTCGGCGCGGGGACCGATTCGCGCCTCCCCGGCGAGTTCGATATCACGCCGTACGTCCGTGCCGGTCGACGCGCCACGATCGTGCTCGTGGTGTCCAAGTGGTGTGCCGCGACCTGGCTCGAGGACCAGGACCAGTGGTGGCACGGCGGTATCCAGCGCAGCGTGTCGTGGTGCTCGACCGCACCGTCGCACCTGGCGAGCGTGGGGCTCCTGCCGGGACTGCGTGACGCGACGACCGGGACGCTCGACATCGACCTCAGCGTCGACGGACCGCTGCGTCGCGAACCCGGCTGGAGCGTCGAGGTCGTCGTCGAGTCGCTGCGCCGACGTCGTCTCGCCACGACGGGTCGTCTCGACGTGCCGACCTGGGACGCGTCGAGCGAGGCCGCACAGCTGCTCTCGGGCACCTTCGTCGAGCCGGGTCGAGTCCGCACCCGGCTCGAGGTCGACGACATCGAGCCGTGGTCGCACGAGCTCCCGCAGCGCTACCGGGTGCTCACGATGCTGCGGGACCCCGACGGCGAGCTCGTCGAGGTGGCCGGCACGCTCTCGGGGTTCCGGTCGGTCGAGGTGCGCGACAACGAGCTGCTGATCAACGGCGTCCCCGTCCTGATCCACGGGGTGAACCTGCACGAGCACGACCCGCGACGGGGGCGCACCCCGAGTGCCGAGCTCACACGGGCCGACCTGCTCCTGATGAAGGCGCACCACCTGAACGCGGTGCGCGCCGCGCACTACCCCCACGACGAGCACCTCGCCGAGCTCTGCGACGAGCTCGGCCTCTACCTCGTCGACGAGGCGAACATCGAGTCCCACGCCCGTCAGCTGTCGCTGGTGCACGACCCCCGGTTCACCCCCGCGATCGTCGAGCGCGTCGAGCGGATGGTGCGACGGGACCAGCACCACCCGAGCATCATCATGTGGTCCCTCGGCAACGAGTCGGGCGACGGCGCGGCGCACGCCGCCGCGGCGGCCTGGGTCCGACACCACGACCCGACGAGGCCGCTGCACTACGAGGGTCCGTTGATGCACGACCTCTACGCCGAGGCACCGGTCACCGACGTGGTGTGCCCGATGTACTCGTCGATCGACGACATCGTCGCCTGGGCGCGCTCGGGCCGGGACACGCGGCGGCCGCTGATCCTGTGCGAGTACTCCCACGCGATGGGCAACTCCAACGGTTCCCTGTCGGACTACTGGGACGCGTTCGAGTCGACCCACGGACTCCAGGGCGGGTTCATCTGGGAGTGGCTCGAGCACGGCCTGCGGTTGTCGGGCAGCGGACCGGGCGGCCGACCGGTGTGGGGCTACGGAGGGGACTTCGACGACACGCCGAACGACGCCAACTTCGTGTGCGACGGACTCGTGTCCGCCGATCGGGTCCCGCACCCCGCGATGGAAGAGGTCCGCTTCGTCGGACGACCGGTCTCGGTCGGCTGGCTCGACGGTCACGAGCGCCGCCTGGTGATCACGAACCGGCGGTGGTTCGGCGGCATCGAGGACCTGCGTGCCACGTGGCGCCTGCTCGTCGACGGCGCCGAGGTGGCCGCCGGCGAGCTCGGGGTCTCGGAGATCACGGCGCGGGGCACCGTCGAGGTCGCGTCACCGGTCGCCCGGCGACGCGTGCCGGCGACCAGCGAGGCACACCTCGAGATCGAGTGGCGCTCGAGCACCGCGACGCCGTGGGCCCGTGCCGGCACGATCGTCGCCGTCGAGCAACTCCCCGTGACCACCTCGCGTGGCACCGCATCAGCGGCAGCTCCCCTCACCTCTGCCGTGCCGGTGGTGGCCTCGATGCGGGTGGAGAGTGACCTGTTGGCGGACGACCGTTGGACGCCGACGCTCTTCCGGGCGCTGACCGACAACGACGGCATCCGGCTCGGATGGATGCGCGGGCTGATCGGCCAGCTCGGCCGCTGGGTCGACCAAGAGGGCCTCGACCGTTGCGTCTGGGACCTCGACCCCTCGCGACGTCGCCGCCGCGGTGACGACGTGGTCACCACGACACTCGGCGAGCTCGTGGCTGCCGGACCGAGTGATCCGGTGGCCGTCAGCCGTCGGGTCACCGAGACACCGTCGGGGTGGACGCACGTCGCGTTCGAGCTCGTGGTGCCGGCCGGTCTCACCGATCCGCCGCGCGTCGGCATCGAGTGGCGCCTGCCCGGCGAGCTCGAACGGCTCGAGTGGTTCGGCGACGGCCCGCACGAGTGCTACCCGGACCGCCGCAGCTCGGCACGTGTCGGCAGATGGTCGACGACGGTGTCGGACAACTACGTCGACTACGTGCTGCCCCAGGAGCACGGGCACCGAACGGGTCTCCGCTGGGCTGCGCTCGCGCCGCGCCGCCGTGGTCGCGGGGCCGGATCCGGGCTGCTCGTCGTCGCGGACGAAACCAGCCGTGGCGTCATCGGGTTCAGCGCCCGGCACCACCGCGACGCCGAGCTGTGGGCCGCTCGACACACCAGCGATCTCTCGGACCTTGCGGAGATGACCTACCTCTACCTGGACGCGGCCCAGCGCGGTCTGGGTACGGGCTCGTGTGGACCGGACGCGCTCGATCGCTACCGGATCGCTCCGGGACGTCACCGGATCGGCGTGTGGGTCGCGTCGTTCGACCCTGCGGCGGACGATCCCGCCGCGCTCGCGGCAGGGCATCCCCGGACCGTCTGACGACGGCGGCCGGGATGCGTCGGCGTCAGCGGTCGATGTGCTCGGCGACGGCCCGCAGCTCGTCGCGCACGTCCGGGTGGGCGATGTCCACCAGCAGGTGCGCCCGCTCCCGCACGGTCCGACCCTTGAGCTCCGCTGCGCCGTACTCGGTGATCACGACATCGACCTGGTGGCGAGGTGTCGTAACGACCATCGGGTGCAGCGACGTGGTGATGCGGGACCGCAGCTCGCCGTCGACGATGCTCGAGGAGCGCAGGCACAACAGGGATCGGTCGTCGCTCTGGAGTCCGGCGCCGGCGAGGAAGTCCTCGTGGCCTCCGGTCCCCGAGTACTGCTTGCTGTCGATCGTGTCGGCTGCGACCTGCCCGAAGAGGTCGACCGCGGTCGCCCCGTTGATCGAGACGAAGTCGTGGTTCTCGGCGATGACGTCGCCGCTGTTGACGACGTCGACGGGCAGGAAGCGCACCGCCTGGTTGTCGTCGAGCCATTCGTAGAGCTCCGGTGTGCCGGCCGCGAAGGTGGTGACCGAGAAGCCCTCGAAGATCCCCTTGTGGGCGTTCGTGACCTTGCCGGCTCGGTGCAGGCGCATGAGTCCGTTGGTGAACATCTCGGAGTGGATG
>JAFAFN010000551.1 GCA_023423475.1 Actinomycetes bacterium
CGGTCGCCCGTCGCGCCGCACCCGCCATCCGGCGAGCGAGGTGTCGCTCAGCTCAGCAGGCCCTTCTCGGTGAGCAGCGCCTGCGTGGCCTCGAGCGACTCGAGGTCGGTGAGGTCGAGCGCCGGCCCCTCGAGCTCGGCGAGCGGCGGCACGCCTTCGGGGTCCGCGATGCCGTCGACCACCGGGTACTCGTAGGTCTCGGTGACGAAGTACGTCTGGCCGGCCTCGGAGAGCAGGTACTCGACGAGCTCGAGCGACGCAGGGTTGTCGGCACCCTTGTTCGTGATGCCGACCGCCGTGGCGTTCACCAGACCACCGGGGTCGTCGCCGGCCGGGAAGACCAGTTCGGCGACCAGCGAGTCGCCCAGCTCGGGGATGCTGCGGGCCCAGTAGTAGTGGTTGATGAGACCCATCGGGATGTCGCCGTTGTTCACGGCTTCGAGCACGTCGCCGTTGCCCTCGTACGCGACCGCACCGTTCGCGGCCATGTCGTCGAGCCACTTCGCCGCGGCGTCCTCGCCCTGGCTCACGCGGAAGCCGGTGATGAACGCCTGGAAGCCGGCGTTGCCCGGGACCCACGCGGTCATGCCCTGGTACTTCGGGTCGGTCAGGTCCATGACGCCGGTGGGGGGCTCGCTCACGAGCTCGGGGTTGTAGACGATCACGCGCGAGCGTCCGGTGACGCCGACCCACGAGTTGTCGTCGCCGGGGCGGAACCGCTCGTCCGCGAGCTCGACGACGTCGTCGGGCAGCGGCGAGAGCAGACCGGCGGTGGCCAGCACGCCGGCGGCGCCGACCTCCTGGGTGAGGAACACGTCCGCCGGGGTGGCGTCGCCCTCCTCGAGCAGCTGGGCGCCCATCTCGGCGGAGTTGCCGTAGCGAACCTCGACCTCGATGCCGGTGTCCTCGGTGAACTGGTCGATGAGGGGCTGGACGAGCTCCTCGTCGCGACCGCTGTAGAGCACGAGCGACTCCGCGGTCTCGGTGGTGTCGCTCGTGGACTCCTCGGCAGCGTTATCGCCGTCCGAGCTGCAGGCGGCCGCGGTGAGCAGCGCCATGACGGCGAAGGCGAGTGCGAACGGCCGGATGCCGCGACGCAGTGGGTTCATGTGGTTCTCCTGTCGATGTGGTGCTGTTCCCGGGCGCGGTCGCGCCGGGGGTCGGGCACTCGTGCCCGGGTCGTTCTCGTCGGGCCCTCGCTCGATGCCCGGCCATCGCTGGCCGTGCGGAGGCCGACCCGATGGGTCAGCAGGGACGAGGACTCAGTGCAGCAGGAGCGGTGGACCCCGTCGCGGGGCCAGCCGGAGCAGCGGGACCGTCGGTGCCGACGTGCGCGCCGGCCGGCGCGAGCCGATCGACTCCCGCAGGTCCTGTCGGTCGCGCCGTGCGGGCCGGGTGGCGACGCGACCGGCCGTCGCTGACGCGGCGACGACGATGGTGATCGCGGCGACCTGCTCGGCGTGGGCTTCGGCCGGGAGGTGGGAGCAGAACGCTCCGCAGATGCCGACGACGGCGAGCGTGAGGACCGCGGGTGCTCCGCGGACTCGTCGTGAGCGACAGCTCGGCTCGTCGGACATCCCGGGGAAATGTAAAGCGCGCCTCACCTCGTTGGCAAAGGTCGTTTCACGACGATCCCGGCTCGGGCGGGTCCGACGAGCTCACACGGAGGGCTGGACCGGTCGTCGGAGACGGCTCGCCGACCAGATCGCGCCGATCGACGTCACGATCCCGGCAGCGGCGAACGGGATCGATCCCGAGCCGTCCCACGCCAGCCCCGCCGCGACCGCGATCACCAGCGACGCGATGCCGATCGCCGCCTGGGCGTCACCGAGGCCGCGGCCACGCTGCTCGGGCCCGGCGGCGTCGAGGATCGCCAGCTTCGTCGGGGTGCGCAGCAACGGATCGACGAGCCCCATCGCGGGCATCAGGAGCCAGAGCGCGACCTCGGGGCTCGCGACGGACAGGGCGACCTGGACGCCGGCGAGCGCGGCGCCGCCCAGCGCGATGAGCGCGGCGGGTCGGACGCGGTCGGTCAGGTGCCCGATGGGCACGGCGCCCGCCGCGTTCACCGCGCGCATCGCCGAGAACGACAGCAGGATCGCGACGGTGGATGCCCCGAGTCGCTCGGTGCGCAGGATCATGAGGCCGTCACCCAGCCGTGCGACACCGAGCATGGCGAACGGGGCGATCCGCCACCAGAACGCCGAGCCGAGCGGAGTCGGTGCGGGCTGCTCGAGCGGCCGCTCCCTGTGTGGGGTGCGACGGTCGCCGCGCAGCAACCAGAGCAACCCGACGCTGATCGCGCACGGCACGAACGCGGCGACGAACACCGGGCGGTACTGCTGGCCGGCCACCTCGAACACCGCCAGTCCGAGCAGGGGACCGAGGGTGCCGCCGGCCTTGTCCATCGCCTGTTGGAATCCGAACGCGGCGCCGGTCCCCTTCGTGCGTCGGGCCAGCAGCACGTCGCGCGGTGCGTCGCGCACACCCTTGCCGACCCGATCGGTGATGCGGAGCGCGATGACCGTCGGCCACCACCACACGAAGGCGATGAGGAGCTTGCTCGCGGATGACAACCCGTACCCGATCCGGGTGAGCAGGACCGGCTTGCCCTTGTCGGCCAGCCGGCCGCCGACCGAGCTCGACACCGACGCCGACGCATCGGCCACGCCGTCGGAGAGGCCGACGGCCACCGGGGGCGCGCCCAACACCTCGGTGAGGAACAGCGGGAGGATCGGCACGACCATCTTCGAGCCGAGGTCCTGGAAGAACGACACCCACCCGAAGATGCGCTTGGTTCGTTCGCTCTCGGCGTCGACCGTGGAAGGAGTCGGTTCGGGCCCCATGCGGCGCCGACCCTACGTCGAAGCTGCGGACTGGAACGTCGGCGAGCCGAGTGGCGACCTGCGTCCCGGCTTGTTCGACAGGGTTGGTTGTCAACACGCTCGCTTGTCAACACAATGGAGCCCCGCAGTGTGATCGCAGGGGGTGGGGATGATCAGTTGCCGTCGGGCCGCTCGGGCGCTGCTCGTCGTCGCGCTGTGGTGCGCTGGTGCATGTTCCGGGACCACGAATCCGGACACGTGGAGCTCGGCCGAAGCGGCGAGCGCGGTGGTCGGTGAGCCGCTGAGTCCCCGCATCTGGTCGAGGCAGGTGTGGACCGGTTCGGAGCTGTTGAACTACGGCGGCGTCTCGGTCGACACCAACGTCACCACGAACATGGTGACCTCGATCGATCCCGTCACCCTCGACGTGACCAGGGTGTACGACCCGCCGCCGTTCAGCGCGTCGTTCGGCGGCAGCCTCGAATGGATCGACGACCTCGTCTACTTCTCCGGGTCGCAGTGCAGCGACGACGACAAGAACTCGGGGCGCTACCCGGAGTCCAACGACTGCCCCTACGAGGCGGTTCTGGCGACCCTGGATCCCGAGAGCGGAGTGTGGGAGCGGCTCGACCTACCGCCCGGCACCGAGGACGGGATCCGCGTGCTCGGTTCGGTCCCCGACGTCGGTGTGCTGGCGACCGCTGGACAGAATCCGACGCGACTCTGGGCGTTGACCACGGACGGCGACTGGACCGAGCTGCCTGGGTCGCCACTCCAGGAGACCACGCCGCAGAACAACGAGCGCCCTCGGGGTTACGTCGTGAAGGGCAGTTGTGTGCTCGGCGACACGGTCGTGCAGTTCGGTTCGGAGCGGCTCGCGGGCACGACCGGACGGGACATCACCGCCGCGGTACTCGACCTGGGTGAGCGCGACCCCGAGTGGACGACGTCGACCCGACCGGAGCTCGACCTCGACCAGGCCCCGGACATCCTGTGCGGTGAGGACGCGATGGTGTTCTCGCCGCTGACCGGTCCGAGCGGCCCGATCATGCGGTTCTCGCCCGATGACGAGTCGTGGACCTCGATCTGCCCGTCGTCGGTGCAGCCCTCGGACGTCGCCCTTCCCTTCACGCTGCTCGGACGTCCCGGCTCGACCGGTCGTGAGGTCGTCTACCCGGGTGCGCCCGGCGTCAGCTCCCAGATCGTCGACATCGCCACGGGCGAGTGGCGTGCAGGGCCACCGTCGGCGGGACTGTTCGAGGAGATCCCGACGTGGATCGGCACCGGGTTCGTCGGTGTGTCCGCCACCGGGGCCTCCGGCCAGTTCACGACGCCGGAGCCGATGGAGCTACCACCGACCGGCACCCTGTTCGTCTTCGATGTGGAGTGAGACGTCCCCCGCCGAAAACTGGCAGAACCCCCGCCGAAGCAGGGGTTCCGTGCAGTGCGCTCGGCAGAACTCGAATCTGCAACCTTCTGATCCGTAGTCAGATGCTCTATCCAATTGAGCTACGAGCGCAGTGAGCGAGTCACTCTACAGCGACTCGCCCCGATGCTCCAGATGGTTGCTCCACCGGTGCATCGGAGCGAGTCCGCCGTACAGGTCTCAGACCCGGCGACCGCAGTGCGGCCAGGGGCGACGACCCTGCTCGGACCACAGCGCACGCGCCATGCGGTCCTGGTCGTACGGGCTGGCCGCAGCCGGGTCGACGCCGACCAGGTGCGGGTAGTGGCGAGAGGCCACGGCGTTCCAGGTGCTGCGGTGGAACTGGTAGGCGCCCCGGTAGGCGCCGCTCGCCGAGACGATGTGGTAGTTGCCGTTGGACTCGCACTGGCGGAGCCGGGCGAGGCCGGCGTCGGAGACGACGCCGCGGTGCTTGTCGCCGGCCTGCATGGCCTGGTGGTGCGCGTGCACCGCTGCGATCTGCTCGGGCGTACAGCTGGCGAGTACGACGGTCCCCAGCAGCAGTGCAGTTCCGAGCAGCACGCGCGCCGATCTGGTCGTTGCCTTCATGTGGTGTGTCTTCCTTGGATGACGACGCCCTGTCGGGCGTGGGACACCAGCGGGGAAAGTGGAGTGTGTGTCGGTGCTGGTGTCGGTGGACTGGACGGGATGCGCACTCCCCAGAAGGAGCACCCCGGGCCACGCACGCACCAGGATCACGTCCCGGCGCTCAGCGGCCGGTGACGGTTCTACGACGTTCCGTCATCCAATTGCAACAAACCGGGTGGTTCCACCCAGGTGAACCTCGTCACTGCCGACCGACGTGGTCGTCCTCCTGATCGAGTGCACCGGGGGCGATCTCGTCGCCGCCACGGCCGAGCCGAGGTGCGATGAAGCGGCGCCACGCCCAGTGGCCGACGGCGCCGACGATGCCGGCGATGACGACCCACTGGAGCACGCCGACGTAGTCACCCACGACGTGCCACTGCTCGCCGAGCAGGGCACCCGCGCCGATCAGGGCGAGGTTCCACAGTGCGCTGCCCAACGCGGTGAGCAGGGTGAAGCGCAGCAGCGGCATGCGGCGGAAGCCGGCCGGCACCGAGACCAGCGAGCGCACCAGCGGCACACAACGGCCGATCAGGACCGCCATGTCGGAGCGGCGGTCGAACCAGTCCTCGGCTCGCTTGAGATCTGCGACCTTCACGCCGAACCACCTGCCGTAGCGCTCGACGAAGGCGTGCAGACGGTCGGGGCCGATCGCCGCGGAGATGCCGTAGAGCACCCACGAACCGGCGACCGAGCCGAGGGTCGCGGCGCCGACCATGCCGATCACCGAGGCGTCGCCACGGCCGGCCACGAAGCCGGCGAGAGGGAGCACCACCTCGGACGGGATCGGCGGGAAGACGCTCTCGAGCGCCACGAGCAGCGCGACACCGACGTAGCCGAGGGCCTCGATGATGTCGGTGACCCATTCGGTCAGGTCATCGACCATCGAGGCCTCCTCGATCGGCTCGTGTCGAGAGGCCGCACATCACCCACACGCTAGATGTCGGAACGATGACGGCGCCGGTGTCAGCTTGAGGATCCGTTCAGTCGGGTCGCCGGGCACGGCGTGGGTGGGCCGTCGTCATCCCGTCCCGACAGGGGGGTCTCAAAAAGTTGAGACCCCCTGGTCGTTGCGTTCCGGCGGATGTGCCGGAACCCTGGGGAGCACCCGCGGGAGAGCGGTGCGATCGAACGGCCCGAGCACTGAGAGCCCCATCTCGGTTGCTCGGGCCGTTCTTCGTCATCCCGGATCCAGAGTCGGATGTAACGAAACGGTCGGCTCGAGCGAAGTACCCATGTGACGATCGTGGAGGTGCTCGACGCAGCGGTGGGCTCGGGTCCCCGCGACGACCACCTGGTGCTGATCTGCGAGCCGACACCCTTGTCCGCTCGAAGGGCGCTCGACGCGGTGGCCGAACTGAACGCCTCGGCGGTGGTGTTGTCCGACGAACCCCAGGGCCTGGCCGTCGCGCTCGACTCGTTGTCCGAAGGGCGGATGACGTTGCCCCTGAGGGTGGTCGAGCTCGCTCGTCGCATGCCACCGCTCACCGAGCGCCAGCTCGTGATCCTCGCGAGCGTCGCCGCTGGTCAGTCGAACGCCGAGATCGCACGGGCCCTGGCGCTGTCGACGCAGAGCGTGAAGCGGGAGCTCGGCATCGCCTACCAGCTCGTCGGCGGATCCGACCGCGGCGAACTCATCGACGGCGCGATCGCGCTCGGCCTCGAACCAGCGCCCCTCGACTGCCGCCCCGAACCTCCGACCCGGGTCGGGGCGGCACGCTCCAGCGCTCACACACGGCGTTGATCTCCACGCCGGTCGGATCGAAGTACCCGACCGAGCGCACCTCGGCACCCGCGATCCGCCCGACCTCCTCGGTGTGAGCGACGGCTTGCTCCGGTTGCGCGCAGGGGCCACCGTTGCTGCGGTGTCGGCGCCGAACGGTACGAGCGATCTGCTCCGGTCCGCTCAGACGGGCGACGTCGCCGCGTTCGAGGCGTTCTACCTCGAGACCGTCGAGGGGCTGCTCGCCTGGTTCCGCCGGCGGACCGCTGCGGGCGACATCGCGGCCGACCTGTGCGCCGAGACCTACGCAGCGGTCTGGACGAACCTCGACCGGTACGACCCGGTTCGTGGTTCGGGACCGTCTGCTTGGCTCTACGGCATCGCGAAGAACGAGCTGCGCGACTACGTCCGTCGCCAGCAGGTTGCCGACAGGGCTCGACGCCGGATGGGAGTGGTCGCTGATGCCGTGCACGATGACGACCTCGATCTGGTGGCCGTCAGGGTGGATCTCGAAGGTCAGGTCGGCCCGCTTCGTGATGCGGTCTCGAGCCTCTCGACCAAGCTGCGCGACGCCGTGTTGCTGCGGGTGGTCGACGAGCTGCCGTACGCAGAGGTGGGTCGACGCGCAGGGTGCAGCGAGGTCGCCGCTCGGGCACGGGTCGCGCGGGGTCTGACACAGATGTGGGATCAGTTGGGGGAAGGAGCTCGCCATGGATGATGCAGCGTTCATCGAGTCGTTGCGACGCCAGCTCGTCGAAGGAGCCGAACGGACCCCACCCGGTGGAGCATCGTCGGGTCGTCGCCGATGGGCGGTGGGCCTGGGTGCCGCTGCAGCGATCGTGGTGCTCGTCCTCGGCGTCGGACTGCTACGCGA